>URVK01000028.1 GCA_900551305.1 uncultured Collinsella sp. | reverse complement strand
CCAGAGCACAAGGGCCGGGGCCCGTGGTGGGGCCTCGCCGCCAGCCGCTGCCCTATACGGACATCCGCTGGATCCAGAACGACCCCGACACTATTGATATCCCGGGCCTTTCGCTCACGCGCGACACGCTGCGTGTCGAGGACATGCGCGGCGGTAAGCTGCTGCTGTTTACGAGCCCGTGGAACGTGGATTGGGCAACCGACCACAACCCCGACCTGATCCTGTCGGAGTTTGGCAACGTAGCCTTTTAACGTATCGGCGCGGTGGTCCTGCGGGGCTGCCGCGCCGTTTGCTTGCCTTATGCCGTGTGAGCGGCTATTATACCCACCGTCGTCTCAAGACCGGGGCGTCCGAGCAGTTCGGGTCCGATATCCTGCTCGTTAAACCTAAAACCAAAGGAGTACATAATGATCAAGAAGGTCATGGAGGACTACAAGGTCCTGTTGCGGAGCATTCCCGCGGCAACGGTTTCGCTGTTTTTCGTGAGCGTCATCATGATGAACCTGCTGGCCAACAAAGAGCTTATCAGCCTGCCGTATCTGGCACTCGATTGCGGCTTTGTGGTGAGCTGGGTTTCGTTTTTGTGCCAGGACATGATCTGCAAGCGCTTTGGCGCCAAGGCATCCATCAAAATCTCTATCCTCGCGCTGCTGGTCAACCTGGCCGTGAGCCTGTGCTTTTGGGCATGCTCGCTCACGCCCGGTATGTGGGGCGCCTACTACGACACCGGCATGATCGAGGTCAACACCGCCCTTAACGCCACCATCGGCGGCACCTGGTACGTGGTGCTGGGCTCTTCGCTGGCAATGCTCGTTTCTGCCGTGGTTAACTCCACGCTCAACCAGTCGCTCGGCCGCATGCTCAAAAAGAATAACTTTGCGAGCTTCGCCTTCCGCTCCTATGTGTCCACGGGTGTTGGCCAGTTTATCGACAACTTGGTCTTTGCCATTGTGGTGAGCCACACGTTCTTTGGTTGGACCTGGGTGCAGGTCCTTATGTGCTCGCTGACCGGCGCTGTTGCCGAGCTGCTGTGCGAGGTTTTCCTGAGCCCCGTGGGCTACAAGGTCGTGCGCGGCTGGGAGCGCGAGAATGTGGGCTCCGAGTACCTCGAGCGCCACGCAACCGCCTAAGGAGCAAGTATGCGGGTTTTGATCACGGGCGCTTCGGGCGGTATCGGAGCCGCATGCGTGCAGCGCTTTTTGGACGAGGGCCACGAGGTCGTGGGCTTTGATCTGCTGCCGGCGGTGATCGAACACGAGCGCTATCGCCATCTGATCGTTGATGTCCGCGAGCCTGACTCGTTTCCAGGCGACCTTGAGCCTCAGGTAATCGTGAACGTTGCCGGTACGCAGGATTCGGCCGACGACATTGCTGCCAACCTGTATGGCACCATCAACGTGACCGAGCGCTACGCCTTTGTGGGAGAGGGGCTTGCCGCCAAGCCGGCGCCGGCTATCAAATCCGTGGTCAATGTGGGGTCGGCGAGCGGGCATACGGGATCGGAGTTTCCCGCCTATGCTGCCAGCAAGGGCGGCGTTATCGCCTACACCAAGAACCTTGCAAACCGTCTGGCGCCGCAGGCCATCGCCAACAGTGTGGACCCGGGTGGCGTTATCACGCCGCTCAACCGTTGCGTGATGGAAGACGAGCACCTGTGGAACCAGATTATGGAGCTCACGCCGCTTAAACGCTGGGCTACCGCTCGAGAGATCGCTGAGTGGATCTACTTTGTGGGCGTGACCAACCGGTTTATGACCGGACAGAGTCTGTTGATCGATGGCGGCGAGGCCGGCCGCACCCAGTTTATCTGGCCCGAATAGGAAACGCGCCCGATGGAAAGCCGTCGGGCGCGTTTTTGATGTCTCGATTTTTAGCCGAGGCAAGTCCAGTTGACGGGGGTCGAGCCGTGTTGTTCGAGTAGCCGATTGGCGGCAGAGAAGGGGCGCGACCCCATAAAAGCGGGGAGTTCTGCCGTGGCACGGTTGGCCGAAAGCGGCGAGGGGTGCGTAGAGGCCAGGCAGAACTTGCCGGTTGCCTTGCCCGCGCCGGTAGCGGCGAGCTTGCCTTCGACCATCTGCTGGGCAAAGCGACCCCATGCCAAAAAGACGACCGGCTGGGGCAGCTGGCAGCAGCGTTCGATAACGTAGTCGGTGAGCGTGCTCCAGCCTAGTTTGGCGTGTGAGTTGGCGGCATGCTCGCGCACGGTGAGCGTAGTGTTGAGAAGCAGGACGCCCTGTTGTGCCCATGGGGTTAGGTCTCCCGTGGCGGGAATGGGGCAGCCCAGATCGGCTTTGAGCTCATTATAGATGTTGCGCAGGCTCGGCGGCAACTTGGTTTGCGTCGCGGGGACCGAGAACGACAGCCCCATGGCCTGGTTGGGTCCGTGATAGGGGTCCTGACCCAAGATGACAACTTTGACCTGGTCGGCCGGGGTGTAGGCGAGGGCATTGAGGATGTCGTCTTGTGCCGGGTAGATAGTCTGCTCGGCACGCAAAAGGGCGATGCGCTCGAGCAGCTGGTTCGTAGTGTCACGTACCGGCTGCGGCGCATTGCCCAACCAAGTTGCTATGTTGCGGTCGCGGGTTGCGGTGTCCATGGGGCTCCTTTATGGCAGATGCTCTGTTGGCATCTATTGTAAAGGCGCACCGGTTGCCTTTATGCCGCGGCTGCATGAAGAGCGGGGTCTACGAGGCGCGCTCGGGCGCTCCTGCCATACGAGCGCGTCCATGTGCGCGGAGGCGCGGAAGCTCGACGGTTGCCGCCATGACGCCGGTGAGGATGAGAGCTGCACCCAGGAAGGCGATGGGGCTCAGGACCTCGCCGACTAGGAAGAACGAGAAGACAGCGGAGCAGACCGGCTCGAGCGAGAAGGCAAAGCCGGTGGTCTCGGCGGGCACGTGGGGCTGCACGAGCGTCTGGGTGATAAAGCCGTAGGCAGAGCAGATGAGTGCGAGCGCGACGACAACGACGATCTCGCTGGGCGTGCTGGGAAGCGTGAAGCCGCCAAAGGTGAATGCCGCGACGCCCGAGAACAAACCGCCAAAGCCTAGCTGCCAAACGCCCAGAGCCAGCGGATCGACTTCTTCGACAAAGCGCTTGGCCACGATAATGTGGCTGGCATAGATAAAGGCCGAGAGCAGCATGATGATTGCGCCGGGATTCAGGCTGGTAAAGTCGGCGCCCGAGAGCAGCAGCATGCCGCAGGTGACGATAGCCGTGCCGATGAGCACCTTGCGCTCGGGGGCGCGACGCAGCAGAGCTGCGTTGGCAAACGGCACGATCACGACCGTCAGGCTCTGCAAAAAGCCGGCAGTGGAGGCAGAGGTGAGGCTGGAGCCCAGGCACATGCAGGTGAGCTCGGTTGCCATAATGGCGCCGATGATGGCGGCACGGACCATAAGGTCGCGGTTAATGCGCAACGCGTGCTTGTGGAAGAGCAGCAGGCAGACCACAAAGGCGATGATGCAGCGTAGCGCGACGATGCTCGTGGCGTTCATGCTGTCCATGCCGATCTTCATGAGGGGATACGAAAAGCCCCATGCGACGGGAACGGAAAATGAGAGCGCGATTGCTTTTTTGCGATCCATGGGACTCCTTTTGTTACAGAACGGTTACGCAAAAAGGATTCTGCTCCCAGATGTGGATGTAGTAAAGCGAATGTATCTTCAGTATGATTAAGAAATACTAATGTAGGCAGAAAAAGCCCCGGCAAAACGTTTTACGGCTGCATTGATGTGGAGGCACGATGGCATCGCGGTATCAGATTGTTTGTATGGTGGTCGATTGCGGCAGCCTGAAACGTGCGGCCAACGAGCTGGGCTATACGCAAAGTGCGGTGAGCCAGGCCGTCAAGGCGCTCGAGCGTGAGCTGGGTACCACGCTTATTGAGCGCGGTAAGCAGGGCGTGTCGCTTACGCGCGACGGCAAGCAGTATCTGCCGTACCTGCGCCAGATCGTGACCGCCGAGGCCGAGCTCGAGAGCAAGCGCCAGGAGCTGCTGGGGCTTTCGTCGACCGATATTCGCATTGCGACGTTTACCAACGTGAGTCGAACCGTGTTGCCGCGCGTGATTCGCGACTTTGGTGCGCTGCACCCGGGCGTGCACTTTACCCTCAAGCAGGGCGATTACACGCGCAACGCCCAGTGGGTGCACGATGGCGTGGTTGATTTTTGCTTTACGGCGCGCGGATTTACCGCGGGGCTCGAGAAGCGCGTGGTCTATCACGACGAGTTGGTGGCATTGTTGCCGGCCGCGCATCCGCTGACGGCAAAGGAAAAGGTGACACTCGCCGACCTGGCGTCCGAGCCGTTTGTGCTGCTGGATGAGGGCGAACAGAGCCTGGTGCTCGATGCATTTGCGGCGCATGGGCTGTCGCCGCATGTGACGAGCGAGGTCACCGACGACTACACCATCATGGCGATGGTGGAGGAGGGCCTAGGCGTGAGCATGCTCTACCGTCGTACTGTGGAGGGCATGCGAGCCGATATTCGTGTGCGGCCCATCGTGCATGCCCCCTCGCGCGACGTGGTGGCGGCCTGGCGCAGCTGGGACACCATGCCTATCGCCACGAGGCGCTTTATCGACTATATGAGCTCGCATATTGTCAATTAATGACTGGTGTGGCGTTGGGTGCGGTGTTTAGCGGGCTGTCGCTTTGGCTTGGGTGGCGCGATAGGTGCGTGCCGGGTGGCAGAGTAGCACCGCCACGACCATAAAGAACGCCGTGGTGCCCAGGCTGATGGGGTAGACCATCATGATGTTCGCAAAGGTGCGGAAGTGCGGGAACACGCAGAACACCCAATAGAAGCGGATGCCGCAGACGCAGATCATGGTGATGAGGGCGGGCGTGAGCGAGATACCAAAGCCGCGCAGGTAGCCGGACATGTTTTCGTAGAACATGCTAAAGGCGTACGCCGGGAAGATCGAGCACACGCGGATATAGCCGATCGAGACGATGTTGGGATCACTGTTGAACAGCGACAAGATCTCACGCCCCAGGCCGACAATAACGATAATTGTGGTGAGCGCGACGATACCGCCTTCGACCAGGCAGACCTTGAGCGTTTTGGTGCAGCGGTCGATCTGGCGGGCACCGTGGTTTTGTCCCACAAAGGTGGTGCAAGCCTGGCTAAAGCTGTTGAGCAGGTTATAGCACACGTACTCCAAGCTCATAGCGGCGCTCGATGCCGCCATGACCTCGGTGCCCAGGCTGTTGATGGCGGACTGGATGATGATGTTGGCGACGGCAAAGACGGCGCTTTGGATGCCGGCGGGCAGGCCGATCTTGACGATGCGCTTGAGGGCGACGGGGTCGATAGCCAAGTCACGCGGGGTGACGCGGACGACAGAGTCGGTCTTGAGCAGGCGGATAAAGAGCGTAGCGGCGCTGACGGTGTAGGCGATGGCGGTGGCGATGGCGACGCCCGCGACGCCCCAGTGAAGTACGGGGACAAAGATGAGGTCCAGGCCAATGTTGAGGACGGTGGACACGGCAAGCGCCTGCAGCGGCATGCGGGTGATGCCGACGGAGCGGAAGATCGCGGCCTCAAAGTTGTAGAGCAAAATCGAGGGCATGCTCAGCAAAAAGACGCGTAGATAGAGTGAGGCGAGCGGCATGGTCTCGGCGGGAACGTTGAGCGCGGCGAGCATGGGCTCGGCAAAGATCTCGCCCAGAGCGATGACGACAAAGCCCACGAGTGCCATTAAAATCGAGGTATGGACGGCGCGTTTGACCATGTTCTGATCGTTGCGGCCGATAGCGTTGGCGATGACCACGTTGGAGCCAAGCGACATGCCAATAAACAGGTTGAGCATAAGACTGGTAAGCGGAACATTGGAGCCGACCGCCGCCATGGCGAGGGTTCCCTGGTCGCCCGAGAAGTTACCGATAATGACCGTGGCGATGAGGTTCGACAGCTGCTCCAAGATGCTCGTGGCGGCCACGGGGAAGGCGAACAGGGGAATATTGCGCCACAGCGAGCCGGTGGTCATGTCAATGTGCTTAGATACGGTGTCAGCCATACGCTCTCAATCTCTAACATGCTCTTTCGTGCTTATTTGCGCAGATGATGATACTCCTAATGCAACCAGTCGGCACTTGGGGACGTTCCTTTTCTGTCGGCAGCTGGGGACACTCCTTATCTCTTCTAACTAGTCATTCAAGAACGTCCCCAATGACTAGGTGGGGAAGGCGTGAGACAATGGTGGGCGTTGTGTTGTTCGCGCTAAGGAGTTGCCATGTTGTTGTGTCCCGTTTGCCATGAACCGTTGGTGGACGATGAGCGTGGGGCCGCATGTGCGGGCGGACACCGGTTTGACCGTGCGCGCGAGGGTTATCTATATCTACTGCGCTCGTCCAAGAGCGGCGACTCCATGGGCGATCCCAAGTCGCAGGCACGCAGCCGTCGTGACTTTCTAAACCGTGGCTACTATGCGCCGTTGCGCGATGCAATGGTCGAGCTGGTGCGTGAGCGGGCGGCTGGGTGCGCTGCGTCTACGAACGGCCCCATGACGTTGCTCGATATTTGCTGCGGCGAGGGCTACTACACCAGCGCCATGGGCGCGGTGCCGGGCGTGGATGCTTACGGCTTTGACCTGGGCAAAGAGATGGTGCGCCTTGCCGCCAAGCGCGGCGATGCGACCTACTTCGTGGCCAACATGAAGGACATCCCCGTGGCCGATGGCGCCTTCGATATGGTGACCGAACTCTTTGCTCCCTTTAACGAGCGCGAGTTTGCCCGCGTGCTGGCGCCAGAGGGTTCACTCTATACCGTGGTACCGGGTGCTCGTCATCTCTTTGGGCTCAAAGAGGTGCTCTACGACACGCCGTACCTTAACGATGAGAAGCTGCCGAAGACCACCGAGCTCGAGTTAGTCGGAACGCAGCGGGTGTCTGCGCACATTACGCTCCAGACTCAGGCAGACATCGAGGCGGTGTTCCAGATGACGCCGTACTACTACCGCACGCGCCCTGCCGACAAAGAGCGCCTGGCAAACTTGGACACCCTTCAAACCGACATCGACTTCATCATCGCCGAGTACCGCCACAGCTAACAACCTGCCAAAAAGGGACAGGTTTATTTTGGTAGGTTTTATCTGGGCAAACGTAAAGGGCCGACCGCGGAGATGCGCGATCGGCCCTTTTTAGCTGCTTGATAGCAGGGGCTATGGGAGACAGGTGCCTACAGGCGGTCCTTGTTCTCGGCCTTAACGGCGTGTGCCTGCTGAACAAAGAACAGGTCGTACACCACGATGACAAAGGCGCCAAAGTTGATGGCGTCGCCGCCAAACGCGGGAAGCGTGAGCACCGCTTGGGCAAGCGTGGCGACCGCGGCAACAATACCGAGCTTAAACGCGCCGTCCACCTGCGAAGGCTTGTTGGCGCCCTTGATACCGGCGACGCCTGCGGCAAGGTCGACGAGACCCTTGGCGATAAGCACGACCGCTGCGAGCGTGGCGTACGAACCGTACGTGGAATCGAGACCGCCCGTGGCGATACCGACGCCGGCGGTGACGAGGCTGGCGATGCCCAAAACAAAGTAGATGAGAGCAAGGATTTTGAGAGTCTTGCGAGTGAAGCTCATGGCTGGTCCTTTCGATACGAGTACGCCAACTTGGCGCACCCAATGTACTGCACATATCGTGAAGCACATTGTAGTTCAACGGGGCGATGCATGCGTTTGAAAGCGTCTCTTGCCCGCACGGTCCAACCTTTCAAAAAAGAAAGCTGGGCGTAAGTCAAATCGATGGCAGCGTATGCGCGGCGCTGCGATGATGGGTCCATGGTAAGAGCTGGTCTCAAGGAGGAGCCATGATGTACGGAGCAGGGCAAGTGCATGAGCCGCGGTCGTTGGGAAGGCGCATGGGTGATTCTGTGATCGCTGCCGTGTGCACGGGATTGATGGCGGTGCTTTGCATTGGGATGCTGTGGGCCATGTCGCATGTGGGACAATAGAGGACGGTTGGGTGCCGACATAAACGGCGCTCGCGTATTCGTTTTGCTTGTTAAGGAGTACCCATGGGCGTCGTCGATCCCTTTTCTGTTGCTCGGTCCGCGGGGCTTGAGCTAATCGGGAAGCCCGAGGGCCTCACGCTTACCGACGGCACGATGGAGCTGCGTGCCGATTTTGGCCGCATGCTTCCACGGCTCAAGCAGGGCCGTCTGCAGCAAGAACTGCTGGTAAAGGCTGCGCGCGCAAAAGGCATCGAGAGCCCATGGGCGATTGACGCCACAGCAGGCTTTGGCGAGGATTCGCTGCTGCTGGCGGCCGCGGGCTTTAGCGTCGATCTGTATGAGCAGGATTGCGTGATCGCGGCGCTCCTCAAGGATGCCTTGGATCGCGCGGCAGATGATCCGGCGCTTGCGACAGCCGTGGCGCGCATGCGCTTACATGCGGGCGAGGACAGCATTGCCGGCCTTCGCCATACAGCTGAGCTGATCGGGCAGGGCGAGCTCACCGCTCCTGACGTGGTGTATCTGGACCCCATGTTTCCCGGACGCACCAAGAGCGCGGCGGTTAAAAAGAAGTTCCAACTCTTGCATCATCTGGAGCAGCCGTGCGCCGATGAGGAGACGTTGGTCGAAGCTGCGCTTGCGGTTCACCCGCACAAGGTGGTTATCAAGCGGCCGGTGAAGGGGCCACTGCTTGCCGGCGTTAAGCCGAGCTATCAACTTGCGGGCAAGGCCGTTCGCTACGATGTTTTGGTTCCGCCACGCCCGTAGCTTGCGTGCGATGGTTGGCGCTCCGTCAGTGCCGTGCCGATGCGGAGTCTATTTCCAAGGATGCGACGTCAGATGCCAGCCGCCGCAGTACTCGCATTTGTAGCAGGCCAAACCACGTCGCCCGCGGTTTTCGCAGTCGGCCATAACGGCCTCGGCCTCGGCGCGCGTGTCGTAACGGTTTTTTCGCTCGCACGACTTGTAACGCCAGGCCTCATCTCGCTCGGCGTCCAGGGCGTCGCGGCGCTCATCCTCGCGCGCAAACAGGTCGCTCATATCGCCGCCGGTGGCAGCGCCCAAAAACTCGCTTTTGGCCTTTGACCAGGCGGCTCGCTTTTTGCTCCCCATCTGCTTCGCGCCCTTCTCCAAACGTTGGTATCATTGCTCAATCAAAGTGATACCAATAAACGTGAGGTCGCCGCGTGATGATCAGAAAAACCCTCGATACCGACATTCCCGCCGTCATGGCTATCTATGACGCGGCCCGCGCCTTTATGCGTGCGCATGGCAACGCCACGCAGTGGCCCGAGGGCACGCCTTCTGCCGAGCAGCTGGCTGCCGATATCGCCGCCGGTGGCAGCTATGTGTGCGAAGTCGACGGCCGCGTGGTGGCGACGTTTGCCTTTTTACCGGGCCCGGACGAGTGCTATGACGTCATTGAGGACGGTCAATGGCGTAGCGACACTCCGTACGCCGTGCTGCACCGTGTGGCATCCGACGGCACCGTGCACGGTATCGCGGCTGCGATGTTTGCCTTTGCCAAAGAACGTGCCGATCACCTGCGCATCGACACGCATCAGGATAACCTGCCCATGCAGGGTGCGAGCATTAAGGCGGGGTTCGAGCGTGCCGGCGTCGTGCATGTATCGGACGGCACACCGCGCGTTGCGTTCGATTGGTTGCGCGAGGCATAAGATCGAGGGCGCGCATCAACAATTCGTGCGAACGAAAATGGCCCCGGGTGGGGCTATTTTCGTTCGCTGCGCTGTTTTGCAAGCCGGCTTTCGCAAGGCGCGAACCTACGAAAATCGCCGCGCGGCAACGCGGGGCGATGAGCTCGGTCGGGGGATAGGGCCCGCTTCGCCCGGCGGCACCTGCATGGGGCGGTGGGGAGGCCACTCCTTTTCCCCCCGCCGGCACGTAAATTGTATCATCCAGTGTGGAACGAGGACGCCCGTTGCCGCGTGCGATGGGCTTGTAATAAGAGGAGAGCCATGTCGAAGCAAGCGGTCGTTGGAATCTTGGCGCATGTCGATGCCGGCAAGACCACGTTGGCCGAGGCCATGCTGTTCAACGCGGGTCGCATTCGCAAGCGCGGCCGCGTGGACGATGGCGATTCGCATCTGGATACAAACGCGATCGAGCGCGAGCGTGGCATCACGATTTTCTCGTCGCAGGCCGTGCTCGACCATGGCGATGCCCACGTCATGCTCGTGGATGCGCCGGGGCATGTCGATTTTTCTGCCGAGGCGGAGCGCACGCTGCGCGCACTCGACTACGCGATTTTGGTTGTAGGCGCCAACGACGGCGTGCAAGGACACACCGAAACCCTGTGGCGCCTGCTTGCGCGCTATGACATCCCGACGTTCATCTTCATCAACAAAATCGATTTGGAGAATCCCGGCCGCGATGTTTTGCTGGCACAACTTGGGCAGCGTCTTTCCGAAGGCTGCCTGGATGCCAACGAACTGCTGGCGGGCGGCGCCGTTCAGGAGGACGCTGCTGCGTTGGACGAGGCGGCGCTCGAGGAGTTTTTTGAAGCGGGTGAGCTTTCCGTCGCGACGCTGCCGCGCATGGTTGCCGAGCGCAAGCTCTTTCCCTGTTTTGCCGGCTCGGCGCTCAAGGACCAAGGCGTGGACGAGCTGTTGGATGGCATATGTGCGCTGATGCGTGAACAGGCGTGGCTCCCGGAGTTTGCCGCGCGCGTCTATCGTGTCAGCCGAGGGGATCGCGGCGAGCGCTTGGCTTGGGTTAAAGTGACCGGCGGCACGTTGCATGCCAAGCAGATGATTGACGGACGTTCCGGTGCCGAGGCATGGGAGCAGAAGGTCGATCAGGTACGCATCTATAACGGCGAAAAGTATGAGCTTGCCCAAGAAGTTGCCGCTGGCGGCATCTGCGCCGTGACGGGCCTTGCACACGTTCGCCCGGGTGATGCCCTGGGCGCGGAGCCCGCGGGCAATGCACCTGTCATTGCGCCAGTCCTCACCTATACGGTGCTTCCGGGCGAACACGATGTCCATACGGTGTTCCAGGCACTGGCCGAGCTTGCCGACGAAGATCCCATGCTCGGCGTAAGCTGGAATACGCATCTCGAGCAGATTCATTTGCAGTTGATGGGCGCCGTGCAACTCGAGGTCGTGCAGCGGGTGTTGGCCGATCGTTTTGGCCTTTCGGTTGCGTTTGAGTCTGGCGGCATTCTCTATAAGGAGACTATTTCGCAGCCAGTCGAGGGCGTGGGCCACTTTGAGCCGCTGCGCCACTATGCCGAGGTACATTTGCGCCTGGAGCCGTTGCCAGCGGGTTCGGGCGTGCAGTTTGGCACCGTGACCTCGACCGACGAGCTCGATCTTAACTGGCAGCGTTTGGCGCTCACCAACGCCATGGAGCGCGATCATCTGGGCGTGCTGACCGGCTCGCCCATCACCGATGTGCGCATTACGCTCACGGGCGGCCGCGCGCATGCCAAGCACACCGAGGGCGGCGACTTTCGCCAGGCCACGTACCGCGCGATTCGCCAGGGGCTCATGCAGGCGCGTGAGGCCGGCGCGGCAGTGCTGTTGGAGCCGTGGTATCGCTTTGAGCTCGAGGTGCCGGGGGAGTGCGTGGGCCGGGCGC
>URVK01000027.1 GCA_900551305.1 uncultured Collinsella sp. | reverse complement strand
CGATGGCCTGCATCCAAACTGGATTCTTGGTTCCACCTCCGACAAGCATAATGCGCCCAATTGGCAGCCCATGCTCTCGCTCGATAATGTCGACATGGGATGCAA
Source organism: uncultured Collinsella sp. (assembly GCA_900551305.1). Classification (GTDB taxonomy): domain Bacteria; phylum Actinomycetota; class Coriobacteriia; order Coriobacteriales; family Coriobacteriaceae; genus Collinsella. The sequence continues at coordinate 11,622 of URVK01000027.1, read as the reverse complement.
CGGTATACGCGACGCCTTCCAAGGCGGCGCGAACCATATGGGCTCGCGTATGCCTTCCGGTCAGGCCAAAGAAGACGCCTCGCGCCTCGGGATCGTTGAGCGGAGTACGCTCCCCCGCAAAGTACGGCAGACACAGAAGCCCATCGGCACCCGGCGCCACACCGGCGGCATCATGCGCCATAACCGAATATGCAGCGGGGCCACCGTGGCCCTCGGCCTCTACGGCGTCGCGATACAGCTCTTGGCGCAGCCACGATGTGAGTGCCCCCGCCGTATTGGTCCCCGCGCAGATCCCGTAAGTTCCGGGAATGATAAACGTCCCTGGCCACAGGCGGGCATCATCGACCATATGATCAGCTAGGTAGATGAAATACGCCGTGCTCCCCAACTGAACCATCATATCGCCGGGACGGAATACACCCGTCGAAATGGCCTCGGCACCAGAGTCGCCCGTTCCCACTAAGACAGGTGTCCCCGCTGCGAGCCCCGTCGCCTCAGCCGCACGCTGCGTAATCACCCCGGCAATATCGGTAGCCGACATTACCTCCGCCATCTGGTCAGGCCGGCAGAAACGAGCACATTCCCGAGCATCAACCTTCCAAGTGTAGCGGTCGTATAGGGGAAGAAAATCCTCCGCCAAATAACGGTCCACCGTAAAACGCCCCGTCAACTTCGCGCACAGAAACGATGACGCCGTCAGGAACTTCGCGGCACGTTCGTGCACCTCGGGCATATTCTCCTTAAACCACAAGATCTTGGGAGCAATATCTGACGAACAGGGATCGTGCCCGAAAAGCTCGCGTGCGCGATCTGACCCATATTCGGAAAGGAGCTCGTCAATCTGCGGCTTCGAACGTGCATCGACTCCATACAAAATCGCGGGCGCCAGCGCGTTGCACTCGGTATCGACCGGTACGCAGTCGCAGCCCAATGCGGAAAGGCCCACGCATCCGATCTGTGCCGCGTTAACCCCCGATCGCGCCACCAGCTCGCGCGACAAGCGGCAAAAATCGCCCCACCAAACTGCCTCCGCATCATGCTGGTACCATCCGTCACACGGGTTGTCCGTCTCATGTCCACAAGAGGCTTGGCAAACGATGTTGCATCGATCATCGATTAAAACGCCTTTAGAGGCGCTTGTCCCAATATCAATACCCAGATAGAGCGCCATAGGTGCCTACTCCCCTCGCGCCGTACGAGCGGTAGCCATAAAACGAGCTACCCGCTCAACATCGACCGGGGCATCCAGCTTTCCGTCGCGCTTTAAGCACGTGCCGACAAACGCGCCATCGTAGTGAGCAAATACGTCAGCCACGGTATTTTCGCGACAACCGGTGCCACATACCACAGGTACTTGGCCAACACGCTCGCGGACCTCATCGGCAAGCTCGCCCGAAGCGCCACGACCGGCGCGAGGCCCCGGAGGCCCCACGCCCGGCAGCCGAACCGCCGATGACCATCGCATCCGGTAGGCAATTAAAGAGAAGCGAATCGGCAATGTCCGCAGTCGTGCGGTCGTTGAGATAAACCTCCCCCTCGCTCGTGATGAAGTGAAAAAGCTTGAGGTCGTCCAGGCGCAGCGCCGCCTTGCGACGCATGGTGTGAGCGAAATCTCGGTTAATCAGCCCGAGATCACCGGCCCAGGCACCGCAAAAATTACAGCGTGTGAACTGCGCGTCGACGGCAGCGCACAGCTCGATTGTGGCATCGCCATCGTAAATAGCCTCAGCTCCCCAAGGAGTCGACAGATCATGGGATAGAGCCCCGATTACAAAGCCCATCGATGCAAGGGTTGAGGGAGAAACATGCTGCTCATAGGGCATCGAGAGCTCATTGGTAATCAAAATGCCATCGACACCGCCCTGCTGCAACGCTTCGAGATCGCGCTTGGCGGCTTCCACGACCTGTGACACGCTTCCGCCCGGGTAATACAGTGGATCGCCCGGCAGAGGACGCAGGTGCAGCATTCCGATAACCGGCTTTTCGGTCTTGAACATCGAAGTTAGAAACGACATAACGTGCTCCTTCATAGGGTTATTGCAGGGACGTTACTCCCCCAGCACTTCGACGAACACTTTTCGCTTCTGCGGACCGTCAAACTCCGCAAGATAGATGTTCTGGGCACCTCCGCACACGATGTGGCCATCTTGGACGGGAAAGAAGCAACTGTTTCCACAAATCATGCTCTTGATATGCCCACAGGAGTTGTTGCCGGTGGCTCCATAGCTCGGCAGGAAGTGTGCATGCGCATAGGGGGCATCGAGTGGGGCGATGCGATCAAGCGTCTCCATAAGATCCGTCTCCACGCAGGGCAGCCCCTCGTTTACCACGATTCCACAGGTCGTATGCGACAAAATAATCGCTGCCAAGCCATTGGTCACCGAGCTGCGTTCGATGGCGGCGTGCACGTCTTCGGTAATATCGATGAACTGGTCCGGAGCAGTCGATAGATAGCTCAATGTCTCGAGCGTCACCATGTTTACTCATCCCCTTCAAGAAAACGCAGGGCATTACCCCAGTAGAGCCTTTCTCGCGCATCATCGCGCATGGGCACGGTATCGAGCGCCCGCTTGAGTTTGAATGCACGGAAACGCGGCGTATTGCTGGCGAACATCACTTGGTGCGATAGCGCGCGCTCATACCACAGCGGCCCCATATCGACCGTGAAAAGACGCTGCATCATCTCCTCGGGCGAATCGATGTACGTGATAGAGGTGTCCGCGTAGCAGTTGGGATACTTGAGCAGCATCGCCACGGTCTCGCGCACCCAGGGCCAGCCAAAGTGGGTCAAACTAAAGCGCACATTTGGATGCGTTGCGATTGTGTGCTCAAATGCAAGCGGGTTACCGCGCGAGAGCTCCGCGCCCGGCTCCCAAGACATACCGGCATGGAAAACCACCGGCTTGTTATAGCGCTCGCACAGCTCGTAAAGCGGCTCGGCCACAGCATCATCGGGGGCAAAACCCTGCTTTGCCGGATGCAGGCAAAGCCCCTTTGCCCCCAACTCGGTAAAGGCGCGCTCCAATTCGTCTGCAGCACCGCTCACCTGCGGATCTACGCTCGCAAATCCCCACAGACGATCGGGGTGCGCGGCAACCAGCATGGCAATCTGGTCATTGGTGCCAAAGTGTCCTCCGCATGCCGTGGTTACATCGAGCGGCATGAGCACGCTCTTCCGCACGTCGCAGACGTCCATCTCGACTTGGAGCTCATCCCAATCCATGGGACCCATATGCCCCATACCAAATTCTCGTGACCAAAAACCGAATCCATCAGGCTCATCACCTGGCGTACAGATCTCGCCATAGAGCATAGGATGGACCAACATGTCGATAACCATTTCGTACTCCTTTCCAGGCACTTGGCCCTAGTACGGCTCAAACGAACCAATCACTCGGGACGACAGTTCAGCGCCCGCCTTCATACACGCCGGAATATCAAGGCCATCGATCACGCCCTTGGTAAACCCGGCAATATACGAGTCGCCGGCACCCACGGTGTTAACGACCTTCTCCGCCGGCACGATCCCGCACTCATAGAAGCGCTCGCCGTCAAAGGCAATGCTTCCCTTCTCGCCAAGCGTGGCAACCGCAACGCGCGGTCCCAATCCCTGCACGTGGCGTACCCAATCACGTAGCTCCGGAGTGTCCTCTTCAAACGACATGAACGCATAGTCTACGTAAGGAAAATGAGCCTCACATGCATATTCGGGATCCTGGCTGAACACCGAGAAGTCCATAACCACCGTCTTGCCCGCATCATGCCATTCGGGCAGGAGGTCCAAACAATTGCCAAACAGGTCGGTATGAATGATGTCATGCTCCAGGATAAACGCCCGGTCGTCTTCATTCGGTCGATATGTCTCCATTACGCCATCGATTGCCTCGAGATGTACGCGATCGACGCCGTCTTTCAATGCCATGAGCATCACCGAGGTGTCGCCATCCTCCACCCGCAGATGTGAGATATCGAGCCCCTCGGCGGCCAGCGCCTCTCTCATCTTGTCTCCGTACTCGTCCTTGCCGACAACCGACACGGCAGATACCGAAACGCCCATTCGTGCAAGATGGATACCCCAGTCAATGCCATTGCCAGTCGGATAGAACACGCCGATGTTTTGATAGACGTCCGCGCAGCAAAAACCAGCCGCACACGCTTTAATACCCATGGTCTTCTCCAATGTTCAAAAGGGGACCCACCACATGGCGAGCCCCCTTTTCGCGTTTCGCTTATTGTTTTGCATCGGCTGTCCAAGACCTCATAGCCAGACCGCCGTACGCTTTCTTAAGCTATTCGACGATTGGCGCCCCGTGGCCCCAAGAACCTTCCATGCCGCACACGGTCGAGGCAAACCCGGCAGCAAAGTCGAGCGCGCGCTCGATGGCCTCGGCGCCATCCTCACCACGCTTGGCGGAATCGAGATAGCACATCAAAAACGAGGTGAGGAACGAGTCGCCCGCCCCCATGGTGTCCTTCATGTCCGTTACCGGTTTAGCCAGCTGGCGGTAATAACGCTCGCCGTCGTAAGCAATGCAGCCCTCGGCGCCCGCCGTAGCCGACACAAAACGCGGACCCAGGCCCTTCACCCATGCCAGACGCTCGCGAATCTCGTCCTCACTCGCAGCATCCGCCGCACTAAAGAAAGCAAAATCGACGTAGGGCGCAATCTGCTCGTAGTACTCGTCGGTGGAGTCGTCCGAAAAGTCAAAAGAGACCGTGACGCCCGCAGCCTTCAGCTTGGGCAGCTCGCGCTCGGTAAAGCAATAGTTGCCCGAATGAACCACATCGAACTGCTTCATGTACGCAAGGTCAAAACGATCGAGGACATAGCGCGCATCGCCACGGATACCGCCCTCGTTGGAGCCAAGGAAGACACGGTCACCGTCAACGACGGTCACACGAGCCGCTCCGTTCTCGCCAATCATCTGCTCGCACTTGTCAAGCTCGATACCCTCATCCTCGAGGCTTGCAATGACATGCTCGGCAGCGGCGTCATTGCCAAAAATGCCCATGTATGCGGAGCGTGCGGCACCGCATTTCTTGGCATAAACGGCGAAGTTCACCGCGTTACCGCCAGGATACATGGTGTGGATATGCTCGTAGCGATCGACGACGTTGTCGCCAAATCCGAGCGCGTTAACGTTAAATGCCATGGTATTTACCCTTCTAGTACTCGACGACGCCCATGTAGCGACGGAAATCGGGATCATGGTCAAACACCTTGCCGCGTGCAGCACGCAGCTCGCAGTTCATGGCGTAGAACAGCACCGGGTCCAGATAGGCACGGACGCTCGCCGGCACGGCCTCCATACCGTACTCCTTGGCATCGAGCACCATCAGCGTATCGGTATGCGTCTTAAGGAACGCCAGGGCGCGCTCGTCCATAGCACGGCACTCGCTGGAGCCCATCTGCAGGAAGTAAAAAACGCCATCCTGAGTAGCCTCGAAGGGGCCATGGAAGTACTCGGCAGAGTGGATGTAGCTGCAGTGCTGCCACTGCATCTCCATAAGAGAGCAGATAGCGAAACCGTAGGTCTGGCTAAAGTTGGGACCGCTGCCCAGAATATAGAAGAACTCGTGCTCCTGGCAAAGCTTGGCAAAGCGATCGCCCAGCTCGGCATTTACCTTCTCGCGTGCCGGGGGAAGAATCTTATCCATCTCGGCAATACCGGCATACATATCGGTGAGATCGGCGTAGCCCTCCTGCTGATCGAGCAGCTCTGCCGCAAGCGACAGCGAAATGCCAGCGGGGACCTCGGCCTGCGGCACGCCCTCGCCCCATGGGTAGACCCACGTGGTCCACTTGCCGGAGTCAATCTTGGATCCAGCGTTGTCGGTCTGGGCGATCACCGTAGCGCCGGCAGCAAGGGCAATCTCGCAGCCCTCGACGACCTCGGGGGTGTTGCCACTGTGGCTACAAGCGATGACCAGGGACTTCTCGCCCAGACGACGCGGACGCATAATGTCGAATTCACGCGCGGTATAGATATACGAAGTGAAGGTGGTTGCCTCGCGCTGCAGAAGCTCATGAGCCGGGATCAAATCGATCATGGAGCCACCGCAAGCAATCCAGTAGACGCTGTCGAACTTGCCCTTCTCGGCAATTGCCTCTTTGATCAGATCGTGTGCGTTCATATCCAGTTCCTTTCTTGTTTGGGCCGCAATCAATGACGTTGGTTGCGTGGCCGATAGTTGTTTTAGTCAATCAGATATTTCTCGAATGCGGCCATGTTCTTGGCATCAGCCGCCGCCGGGTCATCGTAGTAACGGCCGTCCGTAATTTCCTGGCCCAGCATGCCGTCGAAACCATGGACGTTGAGTGTGGCAACGAAGGCGTCCATATCGTGCTTGCCATCGCCCCACACCAGATGGCCATACGGGTCACCGTCGATAAAGTGCATCTCGTGAATTGCCCCATCACCAAAGGTGGCAAACCAGTCCTCGAGCGTCTCGCCAGCAACGCCCATCGCGGTTGTATCAACCATGGGCTGTAAATACGGGCTCGCGACCTCGTCAATCATGCGCTTCGCATCGGAAACCGTCGTCACAAGGTTGCTCTCCTCGGGACGCAGGCTTTCCATCGTAAGCACCAGACCGTGCTCGCCGGCATACTCCGCCAGAATGGACAAGTGCTCGCGGCTGCGCTTCCAGGCTTCCTCGCGGTCCTCGTCCCAGTCGCCCCAGCCCGAGTTGACGGACATACGGTCGCACCCAAGTACCTCGGCAAGCTCAATGCCGTGCTTAAAGTACGCCAGGCTGCGCTGTTCATGCAACGGTTTGCGTGCGCAGTACTGCCAAGGATAGACAACATTCTCGGGGCACAGAGTACGATACCTAAGCCCACGGTCTGCAGCCTTTTTCGCCAGGACCTCAGCCTCAAAGTAGCCCGTGTGGTCGAGCGTCACATGTGGCTCCGCACACCACAGCTCAATGGACTCAAAGCCCAAACGCTGCTGCACATCAAGGAAGTAATCGAGCGACCACATGATGTAGTGGATATTCATGCCCGCAATCTGCTCGCGGCGCAGCGTCGGTTTGGATTCAGACATCTTATGCCTCCTTATTTCGATCAAACACGATTTGTCCGTCCGACATCGTTATATCAACCGCAAGATCGCGTGCGTCGCGATAATCGAGGTCGAACACATCCCGATCGAGCACGCAGATATCGGCAAGCTTGCCGACCTCGAGCGTACCCAGCTCGTCTTCGCGCATCAGGTCGTACGCGCCCCCGGCAGTCCAAGCGCGCAAGAGCTCGACAAGCGTCAGCGCGTTGGCCTCATTCACGGGCAGCCCGTCGTCGAAGTATCCGCCGCACGCACTGTAGATTGACTCGCCCAGGCTCGGAATCAACAGCGGTAAATCCGTGCCACAGCACACTGTGCATCCGGCATCTTCCATGCCACGGCGATTCCAGCTGTGCAAAAGTCGCGTCTCGCCAATTTGTCGACGCATCATCGACAGGCAATCCTCGCGCCGGTCCAGCGTCAGAATCTGCGGATAAACCTCGCAAATTCCACCCAACTTGCCAAACTCGACAAGATCGGTCGGATCAGAGTTCTCGAGATCGGTAATCGCATGGCGACGAAGCATCCGTCCATGCTCGTCTCGAGGCAGCGAGGCATAGAGCGCCACGGTGCGGCGAACGGCGCCATCGCCCTGGCAATGCAAGGAATATCGGAAGCCGTCAGCATCAATTGCACGCAGCTCGTTCTCAATCAGATCCCACTCTGGCTCCTCGACGACCGTCTTGCCGGCAGCGCCCGCATCGGCCGTGTCTTCATAGGGGTCAATCATCTCGGCAAGCCCCGCCCATACGCCGCGATCGGTCATACGGTTGAAGCCAGAAAAACGAACGAACGGTCCCCGGAAGCGCTCTCGTGCCTCGCGGGCATATGGCAGATTTGCACCGGCACCCACCGGCTGCGACATCATAGAGACGCGAACCGTCAGCTCTCCAGATTCCTCACGGCGAGCCATTTCGTCGGCAAAGCCGTAGTAGTCATCAAACGCCATCTCCTTGATGGCGGTAACGCCGCGCTCGTTAAGCATGCTCATGTAGTCCGAATACCCGGCACGCACCTCGGGCAGCGCGAGGAAATCGCTCATCATGCGCCAGATCTTCTCGGCATAGCACGCCTGCGGCGTAAAGCCGTATCGCGCACTGGCGGCAGCATTGAGAACACAGGTCTCCGCGCCCGGTGTAAAGCAGACGACAGGGATATCGCCAAAACACTCGTCAAACACAGCTGCTGTGTTTGCGTTCTCGGCATCCGATGCCAACGTTTCGGGCAGGTTGTGGCCAAAAGCCGCCGCGCAATCCGGATGATCATCTTTCCATGCACGCAAGAGCGACACGGCCTCTTTGGCATCAGCGACGCCGGATAGATCAGACCCCAACGTCCGCAGCGCCCAGCCCGTATAGAAGGTATGCACATCGATCAGGCCAGGCATGACGGTGCGGTCGCCCAGGTCAACTACCTCGTCCGCCTGGGTCAAATACGAAGCTACCTCACACTTGGTGCCAACCGCCTCAATTCGATTGCCACGGACCGCTACGAAACCTTCGAACGGCAGGTCCCCCGTACCGGTAAAGACGCTCTTAGACGTCAGGACCGTTAAACGATCAGACATCACAACCACCTACACCGGAAGCATGCCAGAGATTGCCGTTACGATCAGGCCAAAGACGACCATGAAAATGAAGAACTTCCAAATGGTCTTCCACCATTGACCAAACGAGATCTTTGCCACGGCAAGGCCGGCAACCGTCATGCCCGCCACGGGACTGATGGTGTTGATGGTCTGATTAGCAAACTGGAGCGCGGTAACGGCGGCTTCGGGATTGAGGCCCATAAGCTCGGTCAGCGGACCCATGACGGGCATGGTGAGCGCCGCAAGTCCAGAGCTCGAGGGAACCAGCAAAGAGAGCAGGCCAAGGACGATATACATAAACGTGGTGTAGACGGCGGCAGGTGCACCGGCGAGTGCAGTAGCGAGCGCCTGGAGGATGGTGTCGATGATCATGCCACCCTCTGCGATGACCAAGATACCGCGAGCGATGCCGATGACGATAGCGGCATACGCAAAGTCGGCAATGCCTTTAACGAACTCCTCGGCGATCGTCTGCTGGTCAAGGCCGCCCAGGATACCGGCAAGCAAGCCCATACCAAGGAACACGGCGGAAATCTCATTCATGTACCAGCCCTGGGTAACAAGACCCCAGACGATAATGCCCATGCCGCAGGCAAAATCGATAAGCACGAGCTTCTGACGGGTAGTGAACTCTTCCTCGATGGAGGCATCGGTCACGGAAAACTCAACACGCTTGAGCTTGTCGTCCTCGTACGTAATGGACGACTCGGGGTTTTTCTTGACGCGCATGGCGTAGCGCATGGCCCATGCGATACCGACGGCAGTGAAGATGACCCAAGAAACGGCGCGCAGCCACAGTTGCGGATTGCCCTCGATGCCAATGATGCCTTGGGCGATCAAGACGTTAAACGGATCGATGGTCGAGGCACAATATCCCAGGTTGGGACCAAGGAAGCAGATGATGAATGCCGTCATCGAGTCATAACCGATACCCATCATGATGGGAATGAAGATGGCATAGAACGGCAGGGCTTCCTCAGACATACCAAACGTAGTGCCGCAAATGGACAGCAACGTCATCGTGATGGGAATGATGAGGATGTCCTTGTTCTTGAGCTTTTTAATCACACGGCTCATGCCGGCATTCAAAGCGTTAGTCTTGGTGATGACTGCGAACGATCCGCCAATCAATAAGACGAACGCAACGACGTCGGCAGCCTCCTGGATGCCCTTAGTAGGCGCTTGCAGGACCGCAAAGATATCCTGGCCCAGATTGATGGTCTCGCCGGTCTCGGAATCGGTGTAGTTCTTATCGACCTGTTCATAGGTTCCAGCAACGGCAACTTCACGCTCGCCCGCCGCTGTCGAAATCGTCTTGCGCTGATACTGACCAGAAGGAACGATCCAAGTCAGGACCGCAAAGACAACGATCAGCAAGAACATGATCGCATAGACATGCGGTAATTTGAACTTAAAACGTCTGTTTGTCTTCTTCGCCTTCGTATCTGACATAGATACCTCCAAAGAACTCGAGACTGCATCGCATCTCGCCTCAACGCTTGCATGAGGCAAACGTTCTATGACGTTCCATAGATTACCAGCAGCTTTTCCCGTCATCAAGATTATTTCAAACTGATTGCCGTAACGCGGTTGAACGGTTGCGTTCGCGCCGTGAACGGTATGGAAACGCCCGGTGAGATGATCCACCGGGCGTTTCCATTCGCAATGTCCTAGATGTCAAAAATGTAACGAGATCCAACGATCCGCTGACGACCAATGATAAACGGTCTCCGCTGCTCATCGAAAAAGAAGGCATCCATGTAAAACAAGGGTTCGCCAACGGGAACCGCCAACAGCCGAGCGACCTCGGGCGACGCGCACGCGATCTCGAGCGTGCACGGGTCGGTAAACGCGGGCGTACGGCCCGTCCGGTTGCGCACGAACTCAAAAATGGATTGGTTAGATAGAGGTGCCGTTGATAGATAAGCGTTGGCCTCGTAAACATATATGTTGTTCTCGAGCATGACGGGGACTCCATCGGCAGTACGCACACGCTCAACGCAAATCAAATCAGTTCCAACGGGAACACCAAAGAACTGCGCTTCGGTGGAATCCGCCGGCAGTATCTTTCTCGAAATGACGCGCGCCCCCGGTTCCATTCCGTTAACGCGGCATGCGTCCGAAAAACTCTGAACGTCATCCTTCTGGCGAATCTTGCGCTTAAGCTTGGGGGCATTGACAAACGTGCCTTTCCCCTGTCGCTTCGTTAGATAGCCCTGCTGGACGAGCTCCTCAATAGCGCGTCGCACGGTAACGCGGCCAACTTTATAGTTCTCAGCCAATTCGAATTCGTTGGGTATCCGCGCGCCCGCCTTGTAGGCACCGGAGTTGATTTCGTTTTTAATGATATCAATGACTTGTTGGTACAGCGGTATCGCTGCTTTACCGTCAGTTAGCCCTTCAGTCGATGGCATATACCCTCTCCCAGCACAATTCAGTCTAAAGCGGGCTCAAGGGCATTCAACAAGCCCTTAAGCCCGCATTAGCATAAAGTATGCTTGCTGCCGCACCAAAATGTCAGGTATTTACTCATCTGACCCGAAAAACGCGCAACTACCGCGCTCCTAAGAAAGCGTGAGCAGCTCCGGCAGCTGGTCGATAATCTTGTCCGCGGCATCCTGGCTAAAGCCAAAGCGCTCCTCGCGCTTGGCAATGACCGTCAGGCCGGCTCGCTTGCCGGCAGTGATGCCAGGCACCGAATCTTCAACGCAGCAGCAGCGATTCGCGGGCAGCCCCAGCAGGTCCAGCGCATGCAGGTAGATGTCGGGTTCGGGCTTGCTCTCCTTAAACTGCTCGCCGCTCACCACATACTCAAAGGCATCAGACAGCCCGCATGCGTTGAGCACTTCCTCGATGCTAACCATGGGAGACGAGCTGGCAAGCGCCACGCGAACGCCACGGCGCGGCAGCTCTCGAATCGTATCCACGGCGCCTGGGGTAATCAAAGCCTGATAGTCACGCGGACGC
>URVK01000026.1 GCA_900551305.1 uncultured Collinsella sp. | reverse complement strand
GCCATCAGGCGGGTCGTGACCTGTCAGGTGACGGCCGCCGCGCTGGCCATAGCACTCGTCCTGGGCTTCCTCATCGCCGTGCTCAAGGTTTTGCCCTGTCGCCCGTTGCGTGCGGTGCTCAACTTCTACACCTCTATCTTTCGCGGCGTGCCGCTCATCGTGTTGCTCTTTTTGGCGTACTTTGCGACGCCGCAGCTCACGGGCTTTAAAATCTCGATGTTTGCCGCCGGTGCCGTTACGCTGGGGCTCAATGGCTCGGCGACGGTGTCCGAGACGGTGCGCGGCGGTATCGAGGGCGTTGATCGGGGGCAGTACGATGCCGCTCGGGCCATCGGGCTTCGCTATGTTCCCATGATGCGCAAGATCGTCGTTCCGCAGGCGATGCGCTCGATTGCCCCCGCCCTGGTCAACGAAGTGATCACGGTCCTCAAGAGCTCCTCACTGGTGGCAACCATCGGCCTGATGGATATGATGCGCGCCGCCCAGAGCGTGCAGGCGCTCACCTATCGAGCCTTTGAACCGTTTTTAGTGGTGGCCGTGGTCTACTATGTCATTGTCATGGCGCTCACGGCCCTGGGCAATCGGCTCGAACGCCGCCTGAACATAGCGCCCCTGGCCTCTCTAGGGGTGCGCAAACCGCCACAAAGGTCCCCTTCGTGGCGGCGGGGTATGTGTATCGGGTGGTATCCAAGTTGAGGTACCACTTCTGGTATATCAGCTTGCGCCTGCGTGAGTACAATACTCGGACGTTATGCGTCTCAGCGCCCATGTGCGTGGACGTTTTGCAGTCACGCGAACGAAGGGATTTATCCTATGTGCGGAATTGTCGGCTACACCGGCTCTGATATTGCAAAGAACATTCTGGTCACGGGCCTTAAGCGTATGGAATATCGCGGTTATGACTCCTCGGGCGTCGCGCTCGAGGTGGGCGAGGGTGCCGCGGCTCACCTCGACGTCATCCGCCGCGTGGGCAAGGTCGCGGGCCTGGAGAGCGAGCTTTCCAACATCGACAGCGACGCTACCTGCGGTATCGGCCATACCCGCTGGGCCACTCACGGCAAGCCTTCCGTTGTCAACGCCCATCCCCACACCAGCTGCGATGGTCGCATCGCCATCGTCCACAACGGCATCATCGAGAACTTCGCCGAGCTGCGCGAAGAGCTGGAGGGCCGCGGCCATCACTTTAAGAGCGAGACCGACACCGAAGTCTTCGCGCACTTGATCGAAGAGGCCTATGCCGAGACGCACGACCTGATGGCTTCCGTGCGTGAGGCCTGCACCCACGTGGTGGGCGCCTATGGTTTGGCCGCTGTGTGCGCCGACGAGCCTGGCGTGATTGCCGTTGCCCGCAAGGACTCCCCGATTGTGGTCGGCGTGGGCGAGACCGGCTCCTACGTTGCCTCCGACGTGATTGCACTTATCGATGCCACCCGCGATGTTGTGGTGCTCGAGGACGGTCAGTTTGCCAAGCTCACGCCTGCGGGCGTCGAGTATACCGACGAGGCCGGCAACGTGATTGAGCCCAAGATCACCCATATCGACTGGGACCTGGACATGGCCGAAAAGGGCGGCTATCCCGACTTTATGCTCAAGGAGATCCACGAGCAGCCTCGCGTCGTGCGCGATACCCTGGTGGGCCGCATGACCCCTGCCGGCGAGCTCGATATCGACGAGCTGGGCCTTTCGCTTGAGGAACTCAACGACATCGATCGCGTCTACGTGATCGCTTGCGGCACCAGCTACCACGCCGGTCTCATTGCCAAGAACCTTATCGAGGGCTGGGCTCGCATCCCCACCGAGGTTGAGGCGGCCAGCGAGTTCCGCTACCGCAACCCCATCATCACGCCGACGACGCTCGTCGTGGCCGTGTCCCAGTCAGGCGAGACAGCCGACACCCTTGCCGCCATTCGCGATGCGCGCATCAAGGGCGCCAAGGTCTTTGGTATTACCAACGTGGTTGGCAGCCCGGTGGCGCGCGAAAGCGACGGCGTTATCTACACTAAGGCCAACAAGGAGATCGCCGTCGCCTCGACCAAGAGCTTTATCGGCCAGGTTGTGAGCCTCACGCTTTTGGCCCTGCTGCTGGCACAGGTCAAGTACCGCTTGACCACCAAGCAGACGCGCATGCTGTTCCGCGAGCTTTCCGATACGGCCGAGCAGATCCAGTGGATCCTGGATACGCAGACCGAGGCTGTGCGCGAGGCCGCGCTTGTGTGCAAGGACGCGCAGTCCGCGCTGTTCGTGGGCCGCGGCATGGGCGCCGCCATTTCCTACGAGGGCGCGCTCAAGCTCAAGGAGGTCAGCTACCTGCACGCCGAGGCATATGCTGCCGGCGAGATGAAGCACGGCCCCATCGCGCTGATCGACCCGGGTTTCCCCGTCATCGCCGTGGCCACCAAGAGTGCCACCTACGACAAGACCGTGTCGAACCTCATGGAGTGCAAGGCGCGCGGCGCCAAGGTCATCGTCGTTGCTACCGAGGGCGACGAGGAAATCAACAAGATTGCCGACTGCATCATTCGCGTGCCGGCCGTCCGCGACGTGTTCAGCCCCATCACGGCGAGCGTTCCGCTGCAGCTACTCGCCCGTGAGGTTGCCATCCTGCGCGGTTGCGACGTCGACCAGCCTCGCAACCTGGCAAAGAGCGTTACCGTCGAGTAGTTGGTTCCGCCGGCCTTGCACTCAAGGCCCGGCTCCGTTGTGGCGGAGTCGGGCCTTGTTGCATTTGCCCAGATAAAACCTGCCAAAATAAACCTGTCCCTTTTTGGCGGGTTAGCGGAGCTTGCTGGTCTCGAAGTACTTGGGATATTGGTCCAGGACCTCGGTTTGGTTGCGGAACATCATATGCAGGTGCTTACTGACCAAAAAGCTTGCCTCGATAGGATCGCGACCGGCGATGGCGCGGCGGATTTGCTTGTGCTCGTTAACAATCTCCTGATTGTCGAGCGTCTGCGTGGCGGCGCGCAGCCAGCGGAAGCGCTCCAGGTCGGCATTGGTCTCTTCGAGCCATGACCACACGGTGCTGCGGCACGCGATGCTAAAGATCATGCGGTGCATGAGGTTGTCGCTTAAAAAGAATCCGATGCGATCCTCTTCGGCCATGGCCTTTTCCTGCAGCGCGATGGCCCGGTCAAGCTGCTCGATGCCTGCCGAGGTGGCACGGGCGCAGCACTCCACAATCACCTGCTTTTCCAGGTGCTCGCGTATGTAGCAGGCACTCTCGGCGAGGGTGAGGTTGATAGGCGAGACATAGGTGCCGCTTTGGGGCACGGTGCGCACCAGACCCTCTTGCGCCAGACGCACCAGTGCCTCGCGCACAGGGGTGCGCCCCATATCCAGGTCGTCGCAAAGCTGCTTGACGCCCAGCTTTTCGCCCGGCTTGTAGTCCAGGTAGACGATTTTGCGTCGAATGGTGTGGTAGGACTGGTCCTGTAGACTCGCTTCCTGCTCGCCGACGTGCATCGATTCTTCCATAGCGCCTCGCAACTGTTCTATCAAACTCATATGTCAGTTGTTTATTATGCCGCGAATCAGCCTGGCGCGGTGGGTAATTCGGCTGTCGACCGAGAACTATTGCGGCATCTTAGTCTGTATTTGCACAGGGCTGCGCTCAATGTTGCCGTATCATAAGCCGTCGCAAACGTGAAATAGAAAGAAGGAATCCCATATGCAACTGGCAAATATCGTACGCGAGCGCTGGAAGGGCGTCTTGTTCTGCCTGATCATCGCCATCCCCGCGACGTTGCTCGGCAAACAGATTGAGGTGGTCGGCGGGCCGGTATTTGCCATCCTCTTTGGCATGGTTCTGGCGCTCGTCTTTCCCAAGAATCGCCGCGAGCAGCTCGCCGCCGGCGTCACCTATACGTCTAAAAAAGTCTTGCAGTACGCGGTGATCCTACTTGGCTTTGGCATGAACCTCTCGCAGATTCTGTCCAAAGGTGCCCAGTCGCTGCCGATTATCGTGGCGACGATCTCGACCTCGCTTGTCATCGCCTTTGTGCTCTGCCGCGTCATGAACGTGCCGGGCAAGATCGCGACGCTTGTGGGCGTGGGCTCGTCGATTTGCGGCGGTTCTGCCATCGCCGCGACAGCACCCGTCATCGATGCCGACGATCGCGAGATTGCCCAGGCTATTTCGGTCATCTTCCTGTTTAACGTTATCGCGGCGCTCGTGTTTCCGACGCTCGGCGGCATGCTCGGGCTGACCAACGAGGGCTTTGGCCTGTTTGCCGGTACCGCCATCAACGACACCTCGTCCGTGACGGCTGCGGCGAGCGCCTGGGACAGCATGCATCCCGGCGCCAATGTGCTCGAAAGCGCCACAGTGGTCAAGCTCACCAGGACGCTGGCCATTATTCCCATTACGTTGGCTCTCGCATGCTGGCAGATGCATCTGGCGCGCAAGGCCGGCGGCGACGCCAAAAGCACGTTCTCGCTTAAACGAGCGTTTCCCATGTTCGTGCTGTTCTTTGTGCTGGCGAGCGTGATCACCACGGTGCTTCAGCTCCCCGCGTCCTTTACGGCGCCTATCAAGGATCTGTCGAAGTTCTTTATCGTGATGGCCATGGCGGCTATTGGCTTTAATACCGATATCGTCGAGCTGGTCAAAAAGGGCGGCAAGCCCATCGCATTGGGCTTTTGCTGCTGGATTGGCATTGCGTGCATGAGTTTAGGAATGCAGCACGTGCTGGGAATCTGGTAGAGAAGTAGCTTATTTGCGTGCTGGTTGCTGGTGAGCGCATTCTCACGGTGGAGCGATAGGAGCTCTTGCGGGTATGGCTTGTCCGCAGGTTGATAGGTCCCGAAGAGCTCTTATCGCCCCGCCAGGATGGCGATGCGGGGCAATTCATATATTCGCAAGAAGGCGTCGCAGGCCCTATAGTGTTTGGTGAACAATATCGTTCAATTTTGAAACACTTGAGATGCCGGGTCTCAGATGGGGCCGCGGCTGGAGACGGGGCGAACCGTGGACAGCGATGTCAAGCTGCAGATTCTGATCGAGGCATTGTCCGCAGCCGGAACATCGGCGCTGGCAATCGACGAGTGCGGTGGCGTTGTAATCTCGACTATGAGTGACGCTGCGCTCGAGCAGGATGTCGCCGCTTTTGTTTCCGAGCGTCTCGCTCGCGTGGGCGATGGGGCGCGCCTGGTGATGGGCCACGAGGGCATGCGGTTGAGCTTGACGGTGCGCCCGACGGCCAAGGAGCACGGGGCGCTTTGGGTGGTCGTGGCGCGTGAGGTGCGCATCGCCACCGCGCATGCGGGCATCGAGTGGCTCAATGCCGACGAAGTCGAGGCTCGTTACGATTCGAGCGCGTACGGCATCGTCGAAGACGCGGCGGCGGTCGCTGCCCCCGTACGGGAGAGCTATGCGCGTGGGGTGCCCCTTATGCTCGAGGGCGAGCTGGGCGCGGGGCAGGATCAGATTGCAAAACGCCTGTACCTGGATGGACCCTATGCCGATCAGCCTTTTGTGTCCGTTGCGCTCGATGAGCTTACGGATCGCGGCTGGCGCCATCTGCTCAAAAGTTCCGAATCGCCGCTATTCCAAACGGGGCTGACACTTTGCATGGGTGGCTGGCATGCTGTTGGCCCCCACCGCCTGCGCGAGCTCGTGTCCGCAATGGTCGACACGGCGCTCGCAACTCGTTGCCATGTGGTGTTGACGGCAAACGATATGCCGGGCGGCGGCGAAAGCGATCAGGCTGCCTTTGTAACCGAGCGTCTGGCCTGTGCCGTGAGCGTGGCGCCGGCGATTGCCGAGCAGGGCGGCGCGTCGGAAAAGGTTGCGCGCTATCTGGAGTATCTGGCAGATATGTTTGAGACGGCAACACCTGCCTTGTCGTCCGCGGCGGCAAAGACACTCGATGCCTATCGATGGCCCCGTAACTATCTACAGCTGCGCGAGGTTTCGGAACGACTTTATATATTAGTGGGGACGGGCACGGCCGAGCGGGCGGTGGCGGAGGAGGTGCTCGCCCAGGAGGACGTTATCAAGACCGCGATCTTTGGTGCCCCGACGCTCGATAGTGATCTGTATATCTTGCGTCCCCTGGTCGATACCGAGCGCGATATCGCGCGGTTGGTCCTTCAGCACCTTCACGGCAACCGGACTCGTGCGGCAGAGGTGCTCGGTATAAGCCGCACGACCTTATGGCGCCTGTTGAAGGAAAACGACCGCTGAGCGAGGTGCCGTGACCGCGTGCGGCGCGTGTGATACAGTCCAAAGCAGTATTGTTTCGATTGTGTTACGGCGTGCGGGGGAGTATGGCGGAGACTTCAAAACCGAACCGAACAAAACGGAGTGCGGCGCCGGTCAGCCGACGTACGACTTCGCGGACGTGGGGCAAAAGCGCCTCGGGGTTCGACGGCTCGTTCAAGCGCACAAAATATGGCTATCCTTCGGCAAGCGCTCGCTTGGCCATGCAGGCCGAGTCCTCGTTGTGGAGACGAAGACGCGTGGTGGGCTCAAAGCTCAAGCACGATGGCACGCTTGGCTACATTAGCCGTGGTGCTGCCCGCCGCAGCGGCCTCAATCCTGCAGGCTGGCATCGTTACGTGCCGATCGTGGTCGTTGTCGCGATAATCGTCATCGCACTCGCGGCGCTCGGGTATGCCGGCGGCGGCGCCAACTTGGACGCAGTGCTTAAATCGCCCGAACTCGCGCATGCAGGCACAGAGGTTGTCGAGGGCGCTCAGATCCAGACGGGCGTCGCGCCCCAGCGCGGTATCGTTGCGGCGGCCTCCACCATCGCCGATGCGCAAAAGAACGAGGGCGAACAAGGCGACGGCGCCGAAACGACTCGCACGAACGAAACGACGACAACTCCATCGGCAAGATAAGTTGCGAGTGGGGCAGCAAATATGGGACGGGGCCTTTCAGCGGGTCCGCCGTTCGGTAGAACGGCGGAACTGTCTACCTGACGTACACCACGTTGTCGCGGCGAGGCTTGGCCTCGGGAAGCGCGTCCTCGGCATAGCCAAGAATGCAGTTGCCGACGCCGCGTAGGCTTCCGTCGGCGGGCAGACCCCAGCTGGCCAGCAGCTCGAGGCCCTTGGGCGAATCGAAAACCTCGTGGGCGCGATGAATCCAGCACGAATCAACGCCCAGCGCATAGGCAGCATTGAGCAGGTTGCCCATGGCAAGCGAACCGTCTTCCAGATGTGTGGGCACGCTGCGGTCAACCAGCACCACCACAACGGTTTTGGCACCGTAGAAGGGATCGCCGTTGCTGCCCATGACTTGCGCATTGAGCTGCGAGAGGCGCTCGACGGTCGCGGGGTCGGTTACGGCGACAAACGTCACCGGCTGGCGGCCCATGCCGCTGGGCGCATACTGGCCGGCCTCGATAATGCGTGCGAGTTTTTCTGCCTCTACGGGGCGATCGCTGTAGTTACGGCAGCTACGGCGATGGATGAGCGCTTCGATGGTCTCCATGGGTTCTCCTAGCGATGACGTTGCAGATGCTCCGTTCTTACCCGTCGTGCTGTAGCCGTAATCGCGCAGAGGACCCCAAACAGCAATAGCCACCAATCGGAGAAGTCGGCTTGCATAAAACTGCGGCAAGAATGTGAGAAGCTGATGAGATGGTTAAACGTTTTATCCCGTCTACCCTGCGGTTTTTTACCACTTGCCTAAATGATGCGCGCATAAGCTCTGATAAAGGTTTTACTAAAGGAGTACCAACGTTTATCAACGCGCCATGGTGGCGCCGGGCCAGGAGGTAACATCATGTTCCAGGCTGGAGATGTCGTCGAGACCGACTTCGAAGGATTTCTGAAGCTGCTGCGTTCCAAGACGCGCGCTTTTGTGACGATCGACGATCACGAGTACTACATCACGCACACCGATGGCTATTGGCGTGTTCAGGATTGCGAGGCCCTCAATGATAAGGGCCACTTTACTGACTGCTCCGAGCTGGTTAACACGGTCTGTGAGGTCGTCGAACTGCCGTGGATCTGCGGCAAGAGCCTGCACGACAGCTTCTCGGGCGCCACGGTCTACGAGGCCGTCGCTGCCTAACGGGCAAATACATCGCTATTCTCGCGTGACCGCCGGCGCTGCCCCCGCGCCGGCGGTCTTGTTCTGTCGATATGCTAAATAGGGTCGCCCGTATATAACGAGCTTATTGACGATAGTCAAAACTCGGACTAATCTAGAAATACAAATTGGTCAAAACTCGGACTATCGAATGGCGGGAGAGATGAATAGTGCAGTTAGCCTGGTCGATTTCGACCGGATGCTCAACGGGCTTGACCGTATCTATTCGGAGTTTGCGCGCACCTGCGGTCTTTCGGACTGCGCCTATTGGATGCTCGTCGACACCAGCACGGCGGGCGGTAGCATTGCTGTAAGTCGTCTGACAAGCGAATGGTTCTATAGCAAACAGACCATCAATTCGGCGATTAAGACGCTTAGGGCGCGAGGGCTTGCGACGTTGGAGTTTGCCGAAGGCAGTCGTAAGAACAAGGTTGTGAGCCTGACCGAAGAAGGCGTGCGGTTTGCCAAGCGCTACGCGTTGCCGGCGCAAAAAGCCGAGCAACAGGCATTCGAGGCGCTCGAGCTGTGGGAGCAGCGCGAGATTATGCGCTTGGTCGGTAAGTTCTCCCATGTTCTTAACGAAGAGTGCGAGGCATTTAAACGGCAAGTGGCCGCCGAGAACGAGGCTGACGATAAGGGCGAGGGGGACACATGCGACTCTTAATGAGGTTTATGAGGCCGTACCGCGGTCTGATTGCGGTGACGCTGTTTGCGGTGCTGATAGATAACGTCGGTACGCTGTTGGTTCCCACGATGCTGGCGAACATGGTCAACACCGGTATTACCACGGGCGATGTCGACTATATTTTACGCAACGGCCTGTATATGCTTATCGCGACCGGCATGGCCAGCGGCGGCACGGTGTTGGGCTGCTATCTTTCGGCGCGCCTGGCCGCCAACGTAGCCTGCGATATCCGCAATGCCGTGTACGACAAGTCGCTCGAACTCGCGGCCAGCGACTTTGAGCGCTTTGGCACGGGTTCGATGATCACGCGCTCGCTCAACGACATCAACGTGATTCAGCAAGCGATCCTGCAGACGATTCAGTTGGTGCTGCCGGTGCCGTTCTTGGCCTTGGCAGGCATCATTTTTGCTTGGTTCATCGATCCCGCCATGGGCACGCTGCTGGGCGTGGTGGTTGCGATCGTGCTGGTGGCGGCGGTCTTTACGGTGGCTAACGCCGCGCCGATTTTTATGCGCCTGCAGAGCTTTATCGACCGCATGAACGTGGTGCTGCGCGAGAACATCGTGGGCGTGCGCGTCATCCGCGCATTTAACAAGGAGCGCCACGAGGAGCAGCGCCTGGACGAGGTGTTTAGCGATTACGCGGCCAACGCCATCAAGGTCAACCACCTGTTTGTGGGTCTCGACAGTTCCAGCTTCTTTTTGATGAACATCGCCGAGGTGGCGGTGCTGTGGGTGGGCGGCAACCGCGTGGGCGTCCACGCCATGCAAATCGGTAGCATCTCGGCCGTGCTGGAGTACGCGATCCTGATCCTGTTCTTTGTGATGATGGCGCAGATGGTGATTCTGACGCTCCCGCGCGCCGCCGCATGCCTGAACCGTGCACAGCAGGTGCTCGAAATCAAGCCGAGCATTGTAGACGGCAAGGCTACGCTGGGCGACGGGGCGCCTGAGTCCGCAGATGGGGCCGACGTGGTGGCTGTGTTCGACCACATGTCGTTCCGTTTTGACGATGCCGACGAGGACACCCTGTGCAACCTGAGTTTTACCTGCCGCCGCGGACAGACGACCGCGATCGTGGGCTCAACGGGCTCGGGCAAGTCAACGGTGGCCAAGCTCTTGTTGCGTTTCCACGATGCCACGAAGGGCACCATTCGCCTGAACGGCGTCGATCTGCGCGACCTTTCGCAAGGTGAGATTCGCGGGCATATCGCTTACGTGCCGCAGAAGGCGTGGCTGTTCTCGGGTACGGTGGCGAGCAACCTGCGCTTTGGTAACGAGGGTGCGACCGAGGCTGACATGCTCCATGCGCTGGAGGTTGCCCAGAGCACCTTTGTGCTCGACCAGCCCCAGGGGCTCGATACGCCGGTGGCCCAGGGCGGCACGAACTTCTCGGGTGGTCAGCGCCAGCGCCTGGCGATTGCCCGCGCACTCATGAAGCATGCCGATCTGTATATCTTCGACGACAGTTTTTCGGCTCTGGACTTTAAGACCGATGCGGCACTGCGCCATGCGCTGCAGGACGAGACGCGCGATGCCGCGGTGCTCATCATCGCCCAGCGCATCTCGACTATTTTGCATGCCGACCAGATCGTGGTGCTCAAGGATGGCGAGGTCGTGGGCTTGGGCGCGCACGACGAGTTGATGGAAACCTGCGAGGTATACCGCGCCATCGCGGAATCACAGATGAAGGGAGGTGAGTAGCATGACCGAGGAGCTCAAAAAACAGGGCATCGTCGATGATGCCGCGGTTGAGGAGACAGTTGAGGAGACGGGCGCCATGCCCGGCCGGGACGAGGCCGCCAAGGCGGCGGAGCGCGAGGCTCGCCGCCAGGCGCTCTACGAGGAAAACGAGCGCGCCGAGGACGAGCGCGCCCGCGCCGAGGCGGAGCGCATGCGCGACGTTGACGACGAGGACGAGGACGAGACGCCCCGCGACACCTGGGCGACGGTGCGCCGCCTGTGGAGCGAGGCCGCCGGCGACCATTGGCGCTTTTATATCGTGTTCGCGAGCATCGTGTTCTATGTCATCTTTAACACCGCGGCGCCGGCTTACAGCGCCCGCGTGATCGATGAACTGTGGGGGCACATGAAGCTGGCGTTTGCCAACAACACTACCTTCAGCATTACCTGGGAGAACTGCGGCAGGACCATCTTCATCTACTTTATGATTTGGACCGCCGCCGCCTCGTTCTACGCACTCCAGAGCTTTTTGATGTCGAGCGTTGCCGAGCGCCTCAACCTGCGCCTACGCAACCGCATCGCGCAAAAGCTCAACCGTCTGCCGCTTGCCTACTTTGATGCGCATCGTCCCGGCGAGGTCGTCAGCCGTGCGACCAACGACTTGGACAAGATGTCCGAGAGTATGCAGCGCGGATTGCTTCAGCTGCTTGTGTCGATCGGCACCGTGGTGGGCGCCGTGAGCGTGATGTTCGTGTTTAGCGTGCCGCTCACGCTCGTCTTTTTGTTCTTTATGGCGCTGTCGCTGCTGATGACCAAAGTGGTCTCGCGTCGCACACATGACGTGACCGGCGAGCGCCAGGAGTGGGTGTCCAAAATCACGAGCGCGGTTGAGGAAGGCTATTCGGGCCGTTTGGTGATTCGCGCGTTTAACCGCGAGCGTCAGAGTTCTGCCGAAGTGCATGAGGCCTCGAGGGAGCTAGCGCGCGTGAGTACCAAGGCCGACTTTATGATCAATGCCGTCGGCCCTGCGGTGCGCTTTATCGGCCGTTTGGCGCAGATCGTGATCGCGCTGGTGGGCTGCAGCATGCTGGTTGCCGGTCACATGACCGTCGGCGTGTTCCAGGCGTTCTTTCAGTTTATCTACGAGGCGTCCGAACCCATGACGCAGCTGTCGTTTACCTTTAACTCGCTGCAGAGCGCGCTGGCGAGTGCGGAGCGCGTGTTCGACCTGCTCGATGAGCCCGAGATGGAAGCCGGTCCGCTGCCGGACGAGGCCGCCAAGCTGCCGGGGCGCGTAGAGGGCCGCGTCTCCTTTGAGCACGTGCGCTTTGGTTATTCGCCCGGCAAGCCGCTTATGCGCGACGTGTCGTTTACCGCCCAGCCGG
>URVK01000025.1 GCA_900551305.1 uncultured Collinsella sp. | reverse complement strand
CGTATCGGTGGGCTGGTTGGAGTCTGCAGCGCGCGACGTCCGATGCCATGCGCGTGGTGGCTGAGCTTATCGAGCGCAATGCCGACCAAGAGGATAAGTCGGCTGGCCTTCCCATCGAGGCCTGCCTGGACGTGATTGACCATGAGTAATGCTGGCGAGGGCGGCGCCAAGCCTGCGGGCGGGGGCAAGCCGCTCGGCGCGCCGCGTGGCAAGCGTCCGCGTATCCGCGTGAGCTGCGTGGACCAGCTGGGTGCGTGCCGCTGCCACCATGGTCACAAACCGGGCGACGTCTTCGACTTTGACCGCGACCGCGGCAAGATGTGTGCCATGGCCTGCCATGTGGGCTTTCCCTATATCGATATCCTGCGCTATGGCGGAACCGTGCCTGGCAACGAGCCTGGTACGGCAAAGTTCTGCTGCCCCGAGGTCGATACGCTGAACGTCTGGCTTGCCGAGATCGTTGACGAGTAGTCGAGCGCAATGTGGCAAAGGGACAGCCCCTTTGTCACATTCGCCGGGGCTGCCCCTTCTTTTTGCTTATAATCCTAAATCTCTGCATTTCATCCGATTTTAGGTTCTAAAAATCCTACATTTCATCGATAATTAAGCGCATAAAACTTTGCATTTCATTTGATGACACTGAGGGGAGAGCCTATGCTGCGCAGGAAAATAGCGGCAGAGCTGGAGCGTTGGCTGAAGTCTGCCGAGCAAAAGGCCTTATTCATCACGGGTTCTCGCCAGATCGGCAAAAGCTATTCGATTCGCGCATTTGGCAAAGCCAGCCATGCAACCTACATCGAGCTTAACCTCATGGAAAATCGCCAGGCAAAAGATGCTCTTCTCGAGGCGCGGGATGCCGATGATTTCATCAGCAGGGTGACGCTTCTTTCGGGAAAGTCGATTGCACCAGGCAAAACGCTCGTGTTTATCGATGAGGTCCAAGAGGCCCCCGACATCATGACGATGGCAAAGTTCCTTGTTGAGGACGGGAGGTGCCGCTGGGCGTTTTCGGGGTCAATGCTCGGGACCCAGTTCAAGGGCGTCAGGTCCTATCCCGTGGGGTATGTCCACGAGCTTAGGATGTTCCCGCTCGATTTTGAGGAGTTTTGCTGGGCAACCGGGGTGAGCGAGGGGGCTCGCCAAACGATACGTGACGCGTGTATCAGCGAGAGGCCCATTCCTGATTACATTCATGACGCGATGATGGCAAACTTCAGGACCTATACCGTTGTCGGCGGAATGCCGGAGGTCGTGCAGCGTTTCCTTGACACGCAGGGCGACCTTGCCTCTGTTCGTCAGCTACAGTCAGAGCTCAACGAACAGTACCGGCGGGATATCTCCAAGTATGCAAGCGGGCGAGCCCTGCAGGTGCAGAGCATCTACGATCAGCTCCCTATTATGCTCGAGGGCGAACACAAGCGTTTCGTGCTCAATTCCATTGACCCCAAGGCGCATTATGAGAAGTACCAGCGAGATTTTGTCTGGCTTGTCGATGCCGGCGTTGCTCTCAAAGCCGATATCGTAACCGAGCCAAAGTCGCCCCTGCTCAAGACGGCACGGCCATCGCAGTTCAAGCTATACCAATCGGATACGGGCATGTTGATGGCGCGCTACCCCGTTGGAGTCGCCCAAGCGGCGTATCTTGATAGCAAGGAGCCCAATCTGGGCGGCATTTACGAAAACGTGGTGGCCCAGCAGCTGGCTGCCCAAAATCGCCAGCTTTACTACTATCAGACAAAAAAGCGCGGTGAAGTGGACTTTGTGGTCGACGGACCGGATGGGACGGCTGTTCCGATCGAGGTTAAATCGGGCTCCTATTACCACGCGCACGCTGCGCTCGGTCATGTGCTTGATACGGCTGAATATGGCGTAAGGCTCGGGATTGTTTTCTCGAGAGGCAACGTTGAGCGCAACGGAGCGGTTCTCTATTTGCCGCTATATGCGACCTGGGCCCTTTCGGATGTTTTGGGCGACTCCTGCGCCGAGGGGATAAAGCTGGAGGTCAAGCCGGTCTAGGGCCAGTCCCGGATGTGACAAAGGGACAGTCCCTTTGTCACATTCATGAGTGTGGATTTTCTCCCACCGAGATAACGAGCGTGGATTTTCTCCCGTTTAGAGCGCACTCGAACGCTCAAAGTGGGAGAAAATCCACGCTCGTTTTATGCCGATGGCGTGGCCCGTGTGCCCGCGCCGCCCGAGCGCCTACAGCTGCTCGAGCATGGCGGTGCAACCGGCGAGTACATCGCGGTAGGTGGCGTCGAAATTGCCGGTGTACCAGGGGTCGGCCACGTCGCCGGGGCGATCGGTCCAATCGAGCAGGCGCGAGATCTTGCCATCGGGGTCCTTCCCAAAAATTCGGTACAGGGCGCGGGCGTTCTCGTCGTCCATATAGACAATGTGGTCCCAGTCGCCATACTCCGCGCGACGTACCTGACGTGCGCGATGTGCGACGACGGGAATCCCGACCTCGCGTAGCTTGGCAACGGTACTGTGGTGTGGCGGGTTGCCGATCTCCTCGGTCGAGGTCGCCGCGGAATCGATGGCAAACTCCGCCTCGCGCCCAGCGCGGCGCACGAGCTCGGTAAACACCGACTCGGCCATCGTCGAGCGGCAGATGTTTCCATAGCAGATAAACAGTACACGTTGCATATGCGGTTTCCTTTCGATCGCCATCATCGAGCTCGAGTATCGCATCTACGCCTGCGCCATCGCCCTCTTGCGTTCCCAGCGAGCCAACTTAATCGTCACCAGCGTAAGCACCCAGGCCACAAGCGAGAACGCGGCACCCACTGCGCCTACATATGCAATGCCAACGCTGCTTACCACGGCGCCGCCCACTGCGGTGCCAAACGAGATGCCGACGTTAAACGCCATGGGCTCAACCGAACTTGCGAGTACCATCGACTTGGGATGGCGGCTGCGTGCCACGTCCATAAAGTGCGTGATGCACGACACCGAGAACAGGTACATGAGCAGCGCCAGGCTAAAGACAAAGACCAGCGCGAGCGGCATGGTGCCGCCCACAGCAAACAGTCCGAGTAACGCTGCAGCCTGCAGCACAAACGTCACGAGTAGCGCCTTCATGCCAAAGCGAGCATCGATCCATCCGCCCAGGATGTTCGAGATCAGGCAGAACACGCCGTAGGCCATGAGCGTGGTACTGGCTTCGACCGTGCCCATGCCCAGCACCTGCTCAAGATAAGGCGTCACGTAGCCGTAGAACACATAGACCGAGCCCACGCCAAACAAAAAGATGAGCATGCCGGTGATGATGCTCGGTTCGCGCAGCAGCCCCGCCTGCTCGCGAAAGGTGGCAGGTTCGTCGGTTTGCCCAGCGCGCGGCATAAACATCACGAGCGCTCCGCAGATCAGAACGGCAAAGGCCAGCGTGCCGTACATGGCCACGTGCCAATCGAGTGTGTCGGCCACAAACTTGCCGATCGAAGTGACAAAGACCATTGCCACGGAAAACGCACCATATACCACCGAGATGGCAAACGAAGTTTGCTGCGGGGACAGCAGCTCGGGGATGTACGTCACACCCACAGCGAGCAGTGCGCCAGAGACGGAGCCCAGGATGATGCGCGAGATAAACAGCACCTGGAAGTTGGGCGCCAACGCCATGACCAGGTTGCCGAGCACAAAGACGATGCTGTAGCACACGAGCAGCTGGTAGCGGCGAAAACGTCCCGTGCTGAGCGCAAGCACCGGCGTGGCGATGGCGTAGACAAGCGCAAACACGCTGATGAGCTGGCCTGCGGTGGCAAGCGATATGCCGAGCTCCGTCGCCAGGTCGCTCTCGATGCCGATGACCACGAACTCCGAGCAGCCGAGCGAAAAACCTAACAACACGAGCAGCGCCAGGCAAAGATTGGTGCGCGCAGGTGAAAGCGCGGCGGCGGTTGACTTGCTTTTAGGCGTGGTTGCGGCGGTCAAGGCTGTCACTCCAATGTCGCATTAATAAGCGGGATTCAATCCCTGCAACTCTAACAGAATGTGACAAAGAGGCAGTCCCTTTGTCGCATTGCGCTGCCGGCCAGTCGCCCAAACCGTCACAACATTCGGCGAAAATCTCGAAATCGAGGAAAAGCGTCGAATGTTGTGACGGTTTTTGTGTCCGGCGCGGGTGAGCTTCGGTGTCGTCTGGGGGTATAAAACTAGCGAGTGTTTATTTGCGAGGCCTAAGGGGCGCCCCGTATGGATATCGATAACTTTGAATGGTGGTATAGCGAGGGTGAGACTCCGGACGAGGGGTGGGACGAGCCTACGCCGCGTGGCGTGTCGAGCGACGAGGACGAGACCGGCAACGACGTCGCCGCCGACTCGGACGCCGCCCTCGATCCCGTCGAGCCCCTGACCTTCGAACAAGCTTGGGCCCAGGCCGAGGCAGACGAGGCCAAGGCCGACGCTACGGCCACGCTCGGCGAGCCAGCCGACATGTCGATCTCGCCGGCAAAGACCCCGCAGCCGCGTCACACCATCGATCCCGACAGCACGGCATCCTTCAGTATTCTCGACGTGCCCTCGCAGGGCGCTCAGGCGCCCGCACCCACACGTCGCCCCAATCTGTCTCGCGAGGAAGATGCAGGACGTCGCTCTCCGCTTGGCCCCATCCTTATCGCCTTCATGGCCGGCGTTATCGCATGCTCGGTAATTGGAAACGTCTGGAGCCATGTCGAGCAGCAGCGAAAAGACGCCGCCAGGGTCGAGATGTCTGTCGAGCAATCGCTCGGCCGCACGCGCTCGGTACATGTGTCGGTCGAGGTCAAGGACGGCGCGACGTGGGACACCGCGCGCGGCGACAGCCAAATGCTCATCCATATCGTGGGGCGCACGCTCAAAGGGCAGACGATTGACGAGTATCAATACGTCAATTCCGCTGGTGACGGCATCGAACTTAAGCCCGGCGACTACGAGCTCACCGTCGATGAACCGCCCGTCGCCACCGACGGCACGCGCTTCCGTGCCTCAAAGCGCATGGTTCCCGTGAGCTTTAACTCGCAGGCGCCCGATACGGTCGACACCACGCCACAGGGCGGGTTTGACCTTTACGTAGATACCCAGTAGGCGCTCGCCGCTCATTCCGCTATGGCTACTCAATAATCGCCTGCCGTCCCGTCCCGCCGCCAAGAGTGGGACAATAGCCCTCGACACTATTGTTTACTTTTGGAGGAAGTAGCATGTCTACCGTCACTACCATCAAGCGCGGCGGCCTCACCGCGGCCATCGATTCCATGGGCGCCCAGCTCACGAGCCTTGCTCTCAACGGCAACGAGTATCTGTGGCAGGGCGACCCCGCCTTTTGGGGCAAGCATGCGCCCATCCTGTTCCCCATTGTGGGTTCGCTGCGCAACAACACGGCAACGTCTGCGGCCGGCACCTGCGAGATGCCGCGCCACGGACTCGCGCGCATCGTCGAGCACAAGCTGGTCGAGGTTTCGGAGGACGGCTCCTCGGTAACGTACGAGATCACCGACACGTCCGAGTCGCTCAAGGCCTTTCCGTTCCACTTTAAGCTCAACATGACCTATGCCCTGACCGGCGACGCCATCCTCACGCAGACCTTTGCCGTCACCAATACCGGCGACGTGGACCTGCCGTTCTCGGTGGGCGGCCACCCCGCATTTAACGTGCCCGCCCCCGGTGCCGAGGACGAGGCGTTCGAGGATTACGAGCTGGCGTTTACCGAGGCTTGGACTAACGAGGCTCCTATCATCACGCCCGACGGTCTTATGACGTTTGAGGGCAGCTATAAGGCTCCCGACAACTCGGACGTGCTGCCCATCACGCACCGCAGCTTCGATAACGATGCCATCATGTTCACCGATACTCCGGGCTCCACGCTCACGCTGCGCGGCCGCAAGTCGGGCCACGGCGTCAAGATCGACTTTGAGGGCTTTAAGTACATTGGCGTGTGGTCTGCCGCCAACGACGCTCCGTTTGTGGCGCTCGAGCCCTGGACCGGTCACACCACCATGGACACCGAGGACGATGTCTTTGAGCACAAGGTCAACACCATCACCCTGGCCCCGGGCGAGACGGACAAGCGCAGTTTTAGCGTTACCTTGCTCTAGAGGTTCCGCCGCTCGGTCGATGCTGCGCGTCGTCCAGAGCGACAAGTTGTCATTCAAAAGGCAAGGCATAGACCTTCTGGTCATGCCTTGCCTTTTTCATGCCACTTGTTCGCTCTGGACGTCGCTCGCCGGCATTGCCAAAACATCGGCGTCCCCAATGACTACCGCGTGTCTATTAATTATTCGAGCTTGTGCTGCGCTGCTAGTTGCTGGCGTATATCCTGTTAAGTCGTCAGCATACGATTCAACAGGGAAGGCAGATTATGCATTCTCCCCATCAACGCGACGCGCATCCACAGCCGGTATGCAGCCGTCGCATCTTTTTGGGTAGCGCTCTCGCTGCGAGCGCTTCCGTCGTCGCCGGCGCGCTTGCCGGCTGTCAGCGCCCGTCAACGCTCAAGGTGGTTCGGCCCACGACGGGCGGCGGTCGCGACGACCTGTCCGATTCCGTGATCGGCAAGGACAAGATCCGCATTGGCATGGAGGCGGCCTACGCCCCGTACAACTGGCAGGTCTCCGAAGCCAGCGAGTACACCATCCCCATCGACAACGTGCAGGGCGCCTATGCCGATGGTTACGACGTGCAGATCGCCAAGATCGTCTGCAAGGCCCTCGGCGGCGAGCCCGTTGCCGTCAAACAGAGCTTCTCGGGTCTTATCGATTCGCTCAACAACGGCCAGATCGACCTCATCATTGCCGGCATGAGCGCCACGCCCGAGCGCGAGGAGTCCGTCGGCTTTTCCGATCCGTACTTCATTGGCTACTTTGGCCTGTTCGTAAAAGAGGGTTCCCTCTACCAAAACGCGACCAAGCTCAGCGACTTTAGCGGCGCTACGGTGCTCGGGCAAAAGGACACCATGCTCGATACCGTCATCGACGAGATCCCGGGCGTTGTCCACAAAAACCCGGTCGACTCGGTCCCCACGGTGTTTTCGAATCTGCTGCAGGGCACCTGCGACGCCGTGACTTACAACACCGAGAATGAGAAGGGCTATATGGCCCAAAATCCCGGTATCGTCCCCATCCAGTTTGCCGAGGGCGAGGGCTTTAAGCAGGAGGTCACGGCAAATGTCGGTTGCCGCAAGGGCTCGGACAAGCTGCTTAAGCTCATCGACAAGACACTCAAGGGCATTAGCCAAGAGGAGCGCGACCAAATGTGGGACGCGTGCCTCGACCGTCAGCCGGCATAGGGAGGCAGCATGAAAACCATTAATCGCCTGGCCTCCTTTATCAAGGCCGACCACCGTTATGTATACCTGGGCACGAGTGTTATCGCGGCGCTCGGCCTGGCGTTTAGCCAACGCAACCCCATGCCGCTGAGCTTCTTGGCCCCCACCGGTATCTTCCAAGACTGCCTCTGGGCAATCCTTTGGGCCTGGCTCGTCGTGTCGGCGGCGGCGCTGGTCACCAAGCTCATGCACTGGAACGACTATCGCGAAAAGTCGCCGTTCGCATCCGAGCGCTGCCGTCGTGGCGCACGCCTGGGCAGCTACGTCGTGGTCGCCATCGCGGCAGTTTTCTTTATCGACCGCTGCGTCATGTCGTTTATCGACCTGGTGCAGGTGAGCATTGTCTCGGATTCCAACCCCAGCGACTTTTTGTCGAGCCTGGTCTACATGACCTACAAGAGCGGGGACTTCTTCATTCGCGGTATCGAGATCACCATCGCGCTTGCCACCTTCGGCACCGTCATCGCATTCTTCCTGGCGCTGCTCTTCGTGTTCCTACGCATTCAGACGTTCGACCGCGTGGATAACGACCTGGTGCGCTTCTTTAAGAGTATCGGCCGCGGCTTTGCGACCGTCTACTCCACCATCGTGCGCGGCACGCCCATGATGGTCCAGGGCCTGCTCATCTATTACGCGGGCTTCACCGTTTTGCGCGGCATGGGCTTCGAGACCGCCCAGGCCAACCAGATCTGGAGCACCTTCACCGCCGGCCTCGTCACCATCTCGCTCAACTCCACCGCCTACATGATGGAGGTCCTGCGCGGCGGCATCGAGTCCATCGATCCCGGCCAGGCCGAGGCAGCACGCTCGCTGGGCCTGTCGCAGTGGCAAGCTATGCGCAAAGTCGTGTTCCCCCAGGGCATTAAAAACGCGATTCCGGCGCTCACCAACGAGCTCATCATCAACATCAAGGATTCGTCGGTGCTCTCGGTCATCGGCGTGTTTGACCTCATGTACGCCACCACCACCGTCGCCGGCGTGTACTACCGCCAGATGGAGGTCTACTGCGTGGCGCTCGTGGTCTACCTGATCCTGACGCTCGTGGCGAGCCGCCTGCTCGAGGCCTTTGGCAAAAAGCTCGGCGCCGAGGCTCCGGTCACGCTGCCCAGCTCCAACTAGGCTCAAGACGAGGAGAATCATCATGGCAGATACCGCCACTACCGGCACCGCGGCCGCCGCACAGACCAATGAGCCGCTCATCCGCGTCGAGGGCCTGCGCAAGAGCTTTGGCTCGCTCGAGGTGCTCAAGGGCATCGACCTGTCCGTTAACCCCGGCGAGGTCGTCACCATTATCGGCGCCTCGGGTTCGGGCAAGTCGACCTTCCTGCGCTGCCTCAACCTGCTCGAGACCCCGGACGCGGGCCACATCTGGTTCCACGGCCAGGACCTCACGGCCGAGCGCTGCAACATCAACAAGCTGCGCGAGGACATCGGCATGGTGTTCCAGGGCTTTAACCTGTTCAACAACATGGATGTGCTCGACAACTGCACGCTCGCGCCCGTCACGCTCAAAAAGATGAGCAAGGCCGAGGCTGAAAAAATAGCGATGGAGCATCTGACGAGCGTGGGACTCGAAAAGTTCGCGCACGCCGCCGTGGGTCGCCTGTCCGGTGGTCAAAAACAGCGCGTGGCCATCGCTCGTGCCCTATGTATGAATCCGCAGATCATGCTGTTCGACGAGCCGACCTCCGCACTCGACCCCGAGATCGTGGGAGAGGTGCTCGAGGTCATGCGCAAGCTCGCTGCCGACGGCATGACCATGGTCGTCGTCACGCACGAGATGGCCTTTGCCCGCACGGTGTCCGACCGCGTGGTCTTTATGGACAAGGGCGTAGTGCTCGAGGATGCCGCGCCGGCGGAGCTCTTCGGCAATCCCAAACACCAGCGCACCCGCGAGTTCCTCTCGCGTTATCTCGAGGACAAATAACCGACCGCAAACGCTTATGTGGCAGGGCCGCTCCGGTGGGGCGGCCCTCGTCATCACAATCGAAAGGATGTCATGGCCGAGGTTTGGCGCTTTTTTGCGCATGAGGATGATTTTGCCGATTTGGACAAGGCCGGCGCATGCGAGCGCCTGGGCCGTGTGCTGTCGTTTCCGACCATTTCGAGCATGGATGCCGAGGCGGTGGACTGGCAGCCGTTCGACGACCTGCGCGCGTATATGCAGCAGGCTTGGCCGCACGTGTTCGCGGCGGGCGAGGTCGAGCTTATCGATCATTCGCTATTGGTGACGCTTAGCGGTTCCGACCCTGCCCTCAAGCCCATTATGCTCATGGGCCACATGGACGTGGTTCCCGTGGTGCCGGGCACCGAGGACGATTGGACGCACGCCCCCTTTAGCGGACATGTGGACGATGCCTACATTTGGGGCCGCGGCGCCATCGACATGAAAGACCAAGTCGCAGGCATTCTCGAGGCGGTTGAGTATGCGCTGGCGCACGGTTGGCAGCACGAGCGCACGCTGCTCCTCGCCTTTGGCCAGGACGAGGAGACTACGCAGTACGGCGCAGGCGCCATCGGCCGCGCGCTCGAGGAGCGCGGCATTGAGCTTGAGTACCTGATCGACGAGGGTGACTACCGCATCGTTCCAGCTGCCGAGTACGGCGCGGGCGAGGGCTGGCTTATGCATGCCGACCTTGCCGAGAAGGGCTACGCCGATATTGTGCTCAAGACGAAGAGTGAGGGCGGGCATTCGTCCAACCCCTACGGCGGCACATCGCTCGAGGTGCTGAGCCGTGCCATCACCGCAATCTGCGATATCGAATGGCCGACGCGCGTCACGGACCTGCTTGCCGCACAGCTCGTCGAGCTGGGGCTTTACACGGCCGACGAGATTGCCTCCAACAAGGACACCATCGTGCGCGAGTGCCTCGCCAGCAAGAAGCTCTATCCGCTCGTGACCACCACCTGCGCGCCCACGCAGATCGAGGGTGGCAGCACCGGCGCCAACGTAATGCCGCAGGATATGTGGGCCAATATCAATTTCCGTATGCTCGAGGGCACGAGCGTGGCCGATGTCGTGGCCCGCTGCCGCGTCGCCGTTGCCGAGGCGGGGCTCGCCGACCGTGTCGAGGTCGAGCTCGGCCCTGGCAGCTCCGAACCCTCGCCGTCTCCGCGCATCGGCGGACCGGGACTCGAGGCGGTTCGCTCCATCGCCGCCCGCTATTTCCGTGATCCAAAGGGGACGGAGGAAAACGGATCATCCGAGCCGTTGGCGATTGTCCCCTCGACCGTGATCGGCGCGACCGACGCTGCCAACTACCAGCGCATTTGCTCCGAGTGCATTCGCTTCTCGGCCTTTGTGGTCGACGATGACGAGTGCGACCGAGGCGTCCACGGCACCAACGAGTGCATTACCCGCCGCGCCTACCTCCAGGGTGTCCGCTTCCTCATCGCCCTGCTCCATACGCTCTAGCCAAAAAGCAAGCCCTTGGTGCAATGGGGCCAGGTTTGTTTGCACCAATCATTCCGTGCGGGTTATATGCAGGTTTGCCTGCGCACGCTATCATATATGGGTTAGACCGCAACTATGTACCCCATACGCGAAGGGATGCGCATGTATCTGAAGATCGACATGCTCTAGCTGGACTTACCCCCGCAGCGGCGCCCCGCGCCCCATCAATTCTGCCGATTTTCGCCTTCACGCATATAAAGGAGTCCGTCATGCGCGACAAGCTCGAAAAGATCATCAAGGCCTACGAGGAGCTCGAGAAGAAGCTTTCCGACCCGGCCGTCGCCTCCGATATCAAGGAGTTCACGCGTCTCAACAAGGAGTACGCGCACCAGTCCGACCTCATCGCCGCCTCGCGCGAGTACATCGGCGCGCTCGATGACATCGAGGCTGCCAAGGAAATGCTGCACGATACCACCGATGCCGATGAGAAGGAGATGCTCCAGATGGACATCTCCGAAAACGAGGCCAAGCTTCCCCAGCTCGAGGAAGACATCAAGTACATGCTCATCCCGAGCGACCCCAACGACGACAAGAACACCATCGTCGAGATTCGCTCCGCCGCCGGTGGCGACGAGGCGGCCATCTTCGCCGGCGACCTGTACAAGATGTATCAGCGCTTTTGCGAGTCGCGCGGCTGGAAGACTACCGTGCTCGACTCCAGCCCCAGCGAGGCCGGTGGCTTTAAGTCCATTGAGTTCAAGGTCGAGGGCGACCGCGTCTACTCCGTCATGAAGTACGAGTCCGGCGTGCACCGCGTCCAGCGCGTCCCCAAGACCGAGTCCCAGGGCCGCATTCAGACCTCCACGGCTACCGTCGCCGTGCTTCCCGAGGCCGAGGAGATCGACGTCCAGATCAACCAGTCCGACCTGCGCATCGACACCTACTGCGCCTCCGGCCCTGGCGGTCAGTGCGTTAACACCACCTACTCCGCCGTGCGCATTACCCACCTGCCCACCAACACCGTGGTGCAGTCGCAGGAGCAGCGCTCCCAGATCCAGAACCGCGAGGTCTGCATGCAGATGCTGCGTGCCCGTCTGTACGAGATGGAGCTCGAGAAGCGGCAGGCCGAGCTCGGTGCCGAGCGCCAGAGCCAGATCGGCCACGGCAACCGTTCCGAGAAGATCCGTACCTACAACCAGCCCCAGGACCGCGTGACCGATCACCGCATCGGCTTCAACTCCACCTACAACGGCGTCCTTCTGGGCGATCAGCTCGGCACCGTGATCGAGGCACTCGCCGCCGCCGAGCGAGCCGAGAAGCTGGCGCAGGCTGTGTAGGTTCCGCCGTTCTACCGAACGGCGGACCCGCTGGCGCCGCGCCGGGCCCCCTTGGGAGACAGCTCA
>URVK01000024.1 GCA_900551305.1 uncultured Collinsella sp. | reverse complement strand
TTGCCGCCACGAGGCGCACGCTTGCGATTGTCGGCCATAAAGCGACCTCCTAAATACAACTATCAAACGAAACAAAATAAACGACCGCCCATGAATATTAATTCGGGCGGTCGGTACGGGTTTTCCAAGTGTCCGAGATTACCGTGAAAGAGGAGCGACGCGTACTTGAGTACGCGAGCGACGGTTTGAACGGCAAGGTCGGGTGCTTGGGAAACCCGCGGGGATTAGAGGGATTTGATACGGGTGCCGGCGGCGGTATCCTCAATGGTGAGGCCCAGGTCCTTGAGCTGGTCGCGGATGGCATCTGCCAGATCCCAGTTCTTGGCGGCACGAGCCTCGGCGCGGGCCTCGAGAATCTTGGCAGCGGCCTCGTCCACGTCGTCGCCCGTGTAGGCAACCAGGCCGGCGGCAACGCCGAGCAGACCCAGCGGCAGCTCGACCTTGGGCTCGGGGAGCTCAACGCCAAACGTATCGAGCAGCTCGACCAGCGTGTCGGCAGCAGCAAGCGCAGCGGCCTTGTCGGCAGCATCGCCCGCCTGCTCCAGATACTGGTTGCACTCGGTGACAAAGCCAAAGACAGCACCCATGGCACCGGCGGTGTTAAAGTCGTCGTCCATGCACTCCTTAAAGGCGGCACGAGTCTCGGCGGCCTTGGCGCCAGCCTCATCGGCATCGGCCGTCGCGTGGTTCGCAGCCCAACGCAGGTTCTCGACCGTACCGGCGATACGTGTGAGCGAATTCTCGGCACCCTCCAGGCGCTCCCAGGAGAAGTCGAGCGGCGAGCGATAGCTCGTCTGCAGCATCAGCAAGCGCAGAGCCGCGGCAGAGTGCTGCTCGAGCACCTCGGCCAGCGTAAAGAAGTTACCGAGCGACTTGGACATCTTCTCGCCGTCTACCAGCAGCATGCCCGTGTGCATCCAGGTGTTGGAGAAACCCTGGTGCCAGGCGCAGGTAGCCTGGGCGCACTCGTTCTCGTGATGCGGGAAGGCAAGGTCGGAGCCACCGCCGTGGATGTCGATCGGGGTGCCCAGATAGCGGTGCACCATGGCGGCGCACTCGGTGTGCCAGCCGGGACGGCCCCCGCCCCAGGGGCTCGGCCAGCTGGGCTCGCCGGGCTTGGCGGCCTTCCACAGGGCAAAGTCGAGCGGGTCGTTCTTGTCCTCGTTCTCCTCGATGCGCGCGCCCACCATAAGGTCGTCGATGTTGCGGCCCGAGACCTGGCCGTAGTTGGGATCGCTGCGCACGGCAAAGTACACATCGCCGTTATCGGCTGCGTAAGCGTGGCCCTGCTCGATAAGCGTCTTGATCATGGCGATCATGGGGCCGATCTCCTTGGTGGCGCGGGGGCGCACATCCGGGTCGAGCACGTTGGCGGCGCGCATGACGCCGATGAACTTATCGGAGAACTCCGTCGCGACCTCGGCAGCCGTACGGCCCTGCTCGTTGGCGCGCTTGATGATCTTGTCATCGACATCGGTGAGGTTCTGGGCGAACGTGACCTCGTAGCCGCTCGCGATGAGCCAGCGACGAATCACGTCAAAGCTGATGAACGTGCGGGCATTGCCGATGTGGATGTTGTCGTAGACCGTAGGGCCGCACACGTACATGCGGACCTTGCCGGACTCGATGGGCTGGAACTCTTCCTTTTTATGGGTAGCGCTGTTGTAGATACGCATTCGTTACTCCTTAACGGTTTTCTGTAGCAGACAGACGGCCCAGGCGCCAATTCCCTCGCCCTGGCCTTCCCAGCCGAGCTTTTCGGTCGTAGTGGCAGCGACGCCCACGTTTTCGACGTCAACGCCCAATGCATGGGCAAGGTTGGCGCGCATGGCATCGCGGTGCGGGGTGATCTTGGGTTGCTGACAGGCAATGGTGCAATCGGCATCGACAAACTCAAAGCCCAGCTCGCGCGCATAGTCCATCACGCGAGCGAGCAGCACCATCGAATCGGCACCCTCGTAGGCAGGATCGGTATCGGGGAACAGTTTGCCAATGTCTCCCCCGCGGCAGGCGCCCAGAATGGCGTCGGCCAAGGCGTGCGCGAGCACATCGGCATCCGAGTGGCCCAGCAGGCCGCGCTCGTAGGGAATGTCGACACCGCCGATGATACATCGACGCCCCTCCACCAGACGGTGAACGTCGTAGCCGTGTCCAATGCGCAGGTTACTGAACATGGGGAAGGTCCTCTCCCTCGGCCATACGGCCGAGCAGAATCGCGGTTACGGGACGCAGGTCCTCGGGCACCGTCACCTTAAGGTTATCGCGCGGGCTCTGAACGCAGCGGACGCGCCCACCCATGCGCTCGACCAGCGAAGAATCGTCGGTCCCGATAAAGCCCTCGGCGATAGCTGCGGTGTGGGCGCGCTTCATGGCGTCGACGCTAAAGATCTGCGGCGTCTGTGCGGCCCAATAGAGTTCGCGCGGCGGCGTCTCGACGATATTGTCGCCGTCGACGATCTTGAGCGTGTCGATCGCGGGCTGTCCGCACACGACACCGTCGAGGGCACGGTCGCCCATAAGCACGTCGATGGCATGGTCGATGGCCTCGGTGGTAATGAGCGGACGGGCGCCGTCGTGGATGGCAACGTATTCAAAGCCTGCCGGTACCGCATGCACGCCGGCACGGGTGGAATCCTGGCGGGTATCGCCGGCATCGGCAAAGCTGATGGGCGTGTCATAGTCAAACGGGTCAATGGCCAGGCGGCGCATCTCGGCACGGCGCTCGGCAGGACACACCACCACGATGTGGCCGACCTTGTCGCTCCGATCAAACGCGCGGATGGACCAACTCATGAGCGGACGACCCGCCACGTTAACGAGCTGCTTGCCGCCGGGGTTTCCAAAGCGCTGGCCGCTGCCACCGGCAACGACCACGGCGCATACGGGCGCCATTATGCGTTCCCCTGTTTGGTGCCCTTCATGCGGTACAGCGAGTCCGCAAGAATGGCAGGGTTGTTGACGCCAAAGTCGCCCAGGCGCTCCGGGTCCTCGCTGATGTCATCAATGAGTTCCTGCAGCGAGCCGTACTCGTCGACAATCTTCTCGGCCACGCCGTCGCGCACGACGGACACGCGCGAAAGCGTGCGCAGGCCCAGCGGCGTCATGACGGAGTCCTCGTCCAGGTCGTCGTAGCCCAGAACCGCCGCCACATGCTGCGGGTCGGACAGGTCCTTGGGCGTCATACGGGCAAGCTCAGCGCGAATCTTCTCGGCGTTGGCCTCGGAGGAGTCGCTCGCGTAGTCGCGAATCATCAGGTCGTACTCGGTATCCATGCTGGAGCCGGCGAGCTGCTCGAGCTGCATCTGCACGAGCTTGCCCTGGTTGCCCAGCTTGACAATGCAATCCTTAAGCTCGGTCTTTGCCTGCTGCATGATCTCGAAGCTCGAGAAAATACCGGTAATGTCGGCGAGTGTAACGTAGTCGTCGAGCTCGAGGGCCGTCAGGCGCAGCAGGGAGCGATCGAGCGACTGACGGGTGGTCTGGAGCGTGGCGACGAGTTGGTTGACCGAGCTCATGATGGTGGTAACGGACTGGATCTCGTAGCTCTTGCCGTGAACGTACACGTTGACAACGGCACGACGGGCCGAGACCGAGATCACGATGGCATCCGTGAGCACCGACATGCGAGCGGCAGTACGGTGGCGCATGCCCGTCTCACTCGTGGCGAGCGAGGGATCGGGATTGAGATGGAAGTTGGCGCGCAGGATCTGGGTGAGGTCGCCATCGATAACGATAGCGCCGTCCATCTTGGAGAGCTCGAACAGACGGTTCGAGGTGAACGAAATGTTGAGCGGGAAGCCGTCGTTACCGGCAGCGAGCACGTTTTCGGTGTCGCCGACGCAGATAAGGGCGCCCAGGTGACCGGCGATGATCATGTCGAGGGCGGTGCGGATCGGCTGGCCGGGGGCAGTCAGGCGAATAGCCTGTTCCATACGCTTTTGCAGCTCGTTCTTATCCAAGGCATCGCTCCCATCGTATACGCTCCATAAACGCTAAATAGTTTCTCACGGTTTGTCCCCGTGGCGCTCGCGAAATCCGATGCTTACAGAATGAGCGAACACCGCTGGGGTAGCTATTTAGGAGTCAAAAGAGCCCGTCCCAAATTGACTACTCATGTGGTAGCATCGAGAATCACATAAATGAGGGAGTAGTCGCGTGACCGGGTTCGCCTCCGGTGGCGCGGCAAGTCAACATACTGGCCAATGCGGCCTGGCTTGCCTTAATGAACGAGACTCGTGGTTGTGCGCGCAACGCGTACGCCACGGGTCTCTTTTTGTTGCTCCCCCACCAGAGGTACATGCGGGCCTGCCCGCAGAGAGGGAGCCAGACTATGGGACTCGTAGAGCTTGTGTTGCTTGCCGTTGGCCTTTCGATGGACGCCTTTGCCGTATCCATCTGCAAGGGCCTCGGCATGAAAAAGATCAACCTTAAGGTCGCCGTGGTGCTCGGCCTGTTCTTTGGCGGCTTTCAGGCCGGCATGCCCGTGATCGGCTGGGCACTCGGCAGCCAGTTCGTGGGTATCATCGGACCCATTGACCATTGGGTCGCCTTTATCCTTTTGGCCTTCATCGGCGGCAAAATGCTGTGGGAGGCCTTTACCGAGGACGAGGATGAAGGCGACGGCAAGGACGCCGAAAAGATTGACCTGGTAGAATACCTGATCCTCGCCATCGCCACCTCAATCGACGCCCTAGCCGTAGGCATCTCGTTTGCGGCTCTCTCGGTTGACATCGTTCCCGCCGTATCGCTTATCGGCGTCACAACGTTTATCTTCTCCATCGCCGGCGTAGCGATCGGCCACACCTTTGGCGCGCGCTACGAAAAACCCGCCACTATCGTGGGTGGCGTCGTGCTCATCCTCATCGGGCTTAAGATCTTGCTTGAGCATCTGGGGATCCTCGCGATATAAAAAACGCCTCTCATAAGCTCAACGTCAATGTAGAAGTCTCATGCAGAGTTTTGCATAAGCCCTTTTCATGCAGACTTTTGCATGTCATACTGATATGCAAAAGTCTGCACGTTAGGAGATCACCGTGGGCACCCTTCCCATCACCACACCGCGCCAAGCTGGCATCTACGTGCGCCAGGCACGCGAGGCTCAGGGTCTCACCCGTGCAACCCTCGCTAAAAAAGCCGGTGTTTCGGAGCGCTTGCTCGCATCGCTCGAGCTAGGAGACGCCACCGGCATTCGACTCGACAAGTTGCTGACGATTTTCAATGCTCTTGGACTGGCACTCGCCGCTCAAGGGGATATCGGCGAAGCAAAAAACGAGCGACCAGTCGACGCCCCGCATGCCAATCCGCTGCCTCGCAGCATCCCCAGGCGCCATCACACTCAACGTCCTCATCATCGCAACCGTCGTAGTACCGCCATTCCGGCTCTTGCAGATGCCCCC
The DNA here is from genome assembly GCA_900551305.1 of uncultured Collinsella sp. GTDB lineage: Bacteria > Actinomycetota > Coriobacteriia > Coriobacteriales > Coriobacteriaceae > Collinsella. The sequence continues at coordinate 7,018 of URVK01000024.1, read as the reverse complement.
TTTACATCCGCACTCTACGACGAGGTCTTCGCCGATTTCGCCATGTCCAATCTCGGAGTCTCGATTGCCGCAAACGCATCTAACCAAACCAAGCCCGAAGGGAAATAGCCAATGGCCAGAACATCACTTCGGACCATTATTTGCGGCGTACCTGCGGGAACGCTCACGCAAGATGAGAACGGTCTTATCAGCTTTACCTACGATCATGACTATGACGGGCCAGCCCTATCGACCAACATACCCGTATCGAATCGCACATACGGACAACAGGTCATGAATCCGTACCTGTTTGGCCTTCTACCCGACAGCGAGGACCAACGAAAAGCGATTGCCACCGAATTCGACGTTAGGCCCAACAACCCCGTTGCGTTGCTCAGCCATATCGGACTCGACTGTCCGGGCGGAGTGCAGTTTTGTGCCGAAGAAGATGCCGACGCCGTCCTGCATCGCGCCGGCGAATACCGCCCTATAGACGACCACGAAATTGCTCTCCGCCTCAAGTCGATCAGAGATGACCGCGATGCATCGTGGATGGGTCTAGATGAAAGTTGGTCACTCGGAGGCAACCAGGGCAAGTTCGCTCTCGCACTCATAGACGGTCGCTGGTGCGAATGCGTGGGCTCCTCGCCCACGACGCATATTTTCAAAAATGGTGTTATCGGATTTAAACTCGAGGCTCTCAATGAGTTTGTCTGCATGAAAAGCGCCCAGCGCGCCGGTATCGCAACGGCAAACGTCGAATATCGTATGTTTGAGGACGAACCTGCCCTCATTGTTGAGCGCTATGACCGCGTGAAAGTCGAAGACGGAACGATCAGGCGCCTACATCAAGAAGACCTCTGTCAGGCACTTGGGGTGATGCCCGCCCAAAAGTACACGGCAGACGGCGGCCCGACCACCCGCGATATTCAAGAGCTCCTCGTAAACACGAGCCACCATCAACTTAACCTGTATCTGTTTACGCAGATACTGTTCTTCAACGCCATTATCGGCGCACCGGATGCGCATGCGAAAAACTATTCCCTGCTACTCGGAAACGGCGGCACGGCCATGATGGCTCGTATGTACGATGTCGCGTCGGGTTTGGCGTATGAGCGCATGCGACGTCGGGCACGCCTTGCCATGAGCGTTGGCGGCGAGAATCGTGTTGGGCGCATCGGACCCAACGCCATCCGCCGATACCATGGCGAAGGCGACCCCGTGCTGGAAGCGGCACTCACCGATGCCGGGCTAACCGAGAAGTTTTGCTTTACAACCATGATGGACCTCGCCTACGAGGTACCCATTTGCATGGAAGAGGTCATGGACGAATACGCCGACCTGCCCGGCATGGCGGACCTGCGCGAACATATGCTCGGGCCCGTCCGCGAAAACTGCCAGCGCACCCTCGACCTCATCAAGGCGGATATGGGCTAGACGCCAATCAATTTCCCATTTCTTAAAAGAAGAGAGGGGGCACCTGTCGCAAAAGACCGGGTGCCCCCTCTCGTAATGTCATTTGCAATCCGCTAGCACGTGGCTCGGACTGCTGCTAGCGCAATCTTTACGCAGCGAGACGCTTGAGAACGTCGATGAGCAACTCGTAGAAGCGCTCGGCAGAAGCGAGCTCCATGCTCTCGTCCGGGGTGTGGACATCGGAGAGCGTCGGGCCCACGGCGATGGCGTCCAGGCCGTGCAGGGCCTCGACAAACAGGCCGCACTCAAGGCCGGCGTGAATGGACTCGATGCGCAGCTCGGAGCCAAAGAGCTCGCGATAGCTCTCGACAAAGACGTCGCGGACCGGCGAATGCTCGGCATAGCTCCAGCCGGGATACTCGAACTCGAACTTGGCGTCGAAGCCCAGGACATCTGCCAGCGTCTGCAGACGGTCCTTGAACTCGTTCTGCAGCGAGGTGATCGAAGAGCGCGGGGACAGCATGATCTTGACCTCGTCGTCAGAGGTGGCAACCACACCGATGTTGGAGGAAACCTCGACGGAGCCGTCGGTGGCGACGTTGCGGCGAATCACGCCGTTAGGGGCAAGACGCAGGGCGCGGATGAGGGCGAGCGCGGACTTCTGGTCCATGGCCTCGACCTCGGCGTCGTCGGCAATCTCGACGGTGCAGGTAAAGCCGGGGTCGAAGACCTCGAGCTCGGCAGTGACGTCGGCGATGATGTCCTTTGCGATCTGGGCCGCGGCCTCGGCGGCAGCGTGATCGGCGTAAACCAGCTCGGCCTTGCACTCACGGTTGATGGCGTTGTCCTTAGTGCCGCCGTTGAAGCTGACGATGGCGGGCTCGCCGGCGACCATCAGGCGGTCGATGATGCGGGCCATGATGAGGTTGCCATTGCCGCGCTCCAAGTGGATATCGCTGCCGGAGTGACCACCGAGCAGGCCGGAGATGTCGAGCGTGAGGGTGCTACCGGTCTTGTGCTCGCGCACGATGGGACAGGTGTAGGTAACGACGACGCCGCCGGCGCAGCTGACGGTGGCAACGCCCTCTTCCTCGGAGTCAAGGTTGATCATGGTGCGGGCGCTGATCTGGGACTTGTCGAGCGTCTCGGCGCCGACCAGGCCAGTCTCTTCGTCGGTGGTGAATACGCACTCGAGGGCCGGATGGACAATCGAATCATCGTTGAGCACGGTAAGCATAAGCGCAACGGCAATGCCGTTGTCGGCACCCAGGGTGGTGCCGTTGGCGGTAAGGACACCATCCTTGACGACCAGGTCGATACCATCGGTCGTAAAGTCGTGCTCAACGGAGCCCAACTTGTCGCACACCATGTCGATATGGCCCTGCAACATCACGGTCGGGGCGTTCTCGGCACCGGTAGATGCGGGCTTGCGAATGATGACGTTGTAGACCTCGTCCTGATACACATCGAGACCGCGCTCCTTGGCAAACGCGACCAGGAAATCGCTGATGCCCTTCTCGTTGCCAGAACCACGGGGGATCGCGCTGACCTCCTCAAAGAAATGGAACAGCTGGGCGGGCTCGTAGCCGGTAATCTTGTAGTCCATGGTGCCTCCTTGGCGCAACTGGTTAGACAGTAAGACATGCGACTTGTATATTCCCAGACTTTGCGTGCATAAACCAGTCGAAAACGCCGAGCGCCCTCGCATCATCGGCTAACGGCGGACCGCATAGCGTAACGGTCACAACTTCGCAGCTCTACAAATCGAGGCGCCCTTGCCAGAGCGCCTCGATTGCACAGATCAAATTGTCGCCACACCCTACAGCGCGCCGGAACCGGCTTGCATCATGCCGCCGGGGCCCGAGGTCACGCCGCCGCTCACGGGCGCGACGTTGCCGGTGTGCGGTGCCGCCGGGGCGGTATCGCCACCGAGCGTGCCCGCCGGACGCGGTGCCGGGATCTCGCCCGTGCCGTGGCTAAAGACAAACTTGCCATCGGCCACGTCGCACAGGACGGTATCGCCCTCGCCCCACTCGCCGGCCAGAAGCTCCTCGGACAGCGGGTCCTCGATAAGCTTTTGAATAGCACGGCGCAGCGGACGCGCACCGTTGGTGAGGTCGGTGCCCTCGGCCACGATCTTGTCATAGGCCGCATCGGTGAGCTTGATGTTCATGCCGTTGGCAATCAAACGCTGACGCAGGTCGTCCACCAGCAGGTGCGCGATCTTGGTGAGATTCTCACCCGAGAGCTTCTGGAACACCACGATGTCATCGATACGGTTGAGCAGCTCGGGGCGGAACAGGCGCTTGAGTTCGCCCATCGCGCGGCCGCGGATCTCGCTCGAGGTGAGACCCTGCTCGCCGGTGGTGCCAAAGCCAACGCTCGCATCCTGCGCAATCTCGCGGGCGCCCACGTTGGACGTCATGATGATCACGGTGTTGCGGAAGTCGACCGTCTTGCCCTGGCTATCGGTCAGGCGGCCCTCCTCCAGCACCTGCAGCAAGATGTTGAAGATATCGGGGTGCGCCTTCTCGATCTCGTCGAACAGCACGACCGAGTACGGGTGACGACGAACGGCCTTGGTGAGCTGGCCGCCCTCGTCGTGACCGACGTAACCCGGAGGGCTACCGATGAGCTTGGAGACCTCGAACTCGCTACCGAACTCGGACATGTCGAAGCTGATGAGCGCATCCTTGCTGCCAAAGAGGTACTCGGCGAGCGTCTTGGCGAGCTCGGTCTTGCCCGTGCCGGTGGGACCCAGGAAGATAAAGCTGCCGCCGGGGCGACGCGGATCCTTGAGCGGCGAGCGGCTGCGGCGTACGGCCTTGGCAACTGCCTCGACTGCCTCATCCTGGCCGATGATGCGCGTCTTGAGCACGCTTTCGGTCTGCAGCAGGCGCCGGCTCTCGCTCTCGGTGAGCGAGGAAACCGGCACGCCAGAGGTCACGGACACGATGTCGGCAATCTGACTCACGTCGATGGTGAGCGGGCTGGCGTCGAGCTCGGCGGTCCAGGCGGCCTTGGCCTCGGCGAGCTCAATCTCAGCGGCCTTCTGCTGCTCGGTGATCTCGGCGGCCTTGTTCATGTCGTCGCTCTCGGTGGCCTCCTGTGCGGCGGCCTTGAGCTCCTCCACGCGATGCTCGGCCTCGCGCACCGGCTCCGGCCGCGGGTGGGCCGGGGGAGGATCCGGCGAGGCGTAGTCGGCGCCCAGGGTGCGGCCCTCGTTGGCGGCGATGCGGGCGCGGGCGCCGGCCTCGTCAATGAGGTCGATGGCCTTATCAGGCAGGAAGCGGTCCTGAATGTAGCGGTTGGAAAGGTTCGCGGCGGCCTCGATAGCACCCTGCGTATAGCGCACATGGTGGTGCTCCTCGTAGCGCGGCTTGAGCGCGGTCAGGATCTTGACCGTGTCCTCGACGCTCGGCTCCTCGACATCGATGGTCTGGAAGCGACGCTCAAAGGCCGGATCCTTGGTGAGGTACTTACGGAATTCCTCGGCCGTGGTGGCGCCGATAATCTGGAAGGCACCGCGCGCAAGCACGGGCTTGAGCATGGAGCTCGCGTCGATGGAGCCCTCGGCAGAACCGGCACCGATGATGGTGTGCATCTCGTCAATAAACAGGATGACGTCGTCAGCCTCGGTGGCCTCCTGGATCACGTTCTTGAGGCGCTCCTCAAACTCACCGCGATACTTGGCGCCCGCAACGAGGCCCGGCAGGTCGAGCGTCCAGATGTTCTGGTTCATGAGGTTCTCGGGCACGTTGCCGGCAGCGATCTGCTGCGCCAGGCCCTCGACGATGGCCGTCTTGCCCACGCCGGGATCGCCCAGGATAAGCGGGTTGTTCTTGGTGCGGCGCGAAAGGATCTCCATCATACGCTGGACTTCCTTTTCGCGACCAATTACAGGGTCGAGCTCGCCATCGCGCGCCTTCTGCGTGAGGTTGGTGGCGAACTGCTTAAGCGTGTCGGTGCCGCTCCCCTTTTGCTGCGAGGCGTCCGAGCCGCTAAAGAACGGCAGGCCCGCACCGGGACGACCGGCGCCGGCTCCGGCGAGCGGACGCTTCTTGTCCTGATCCTTGGCGGTAAGCTTTTCGATGGCCTTTTTAATGGAAGCGGACGACACGCCCAGGCGCATGAGAATGTCCATGGCCATGCCGTTGCCCTCTTCGACGATGCCGATCAGCAAGTGCTCGGTCGACACGTAGGTCTGGTTGTTCTCACGCGCCACGCGGAATGAACGCTCCATCACGCTAATGACGAGCGGCGTAAAGGCGAGCTTGGCCGCCTCGGTCTCCTCACAGGGCTCGGGAACCGTGGTCTGGACCTCCTTGAGGGTGTCCATGATGTCGTCGTAGGAGATATCAAGTGAGCGCAGCGCCTCGGCAGCGATACCCTCGTCCTCCTTGGCGAGTGCGAGCAGCAGGTGCTCGGTGCCCACCTTATTTGAGTGCAGATCGAGCGCCTCCTGTTTGGCCATCGACATGACCTTGCGCGCTCGATCGGTAAATCTATCTAACATGCTCGTTTCCTTACATGAGTTCATCGAAATCAAAACGCCCGCCCGTCGGCGGCGCTTTTGTCTCTTTACCCACAGGTTGTCTATGTTAACAGCTGGAGGAATATCTATAAACCCGGCTCACATGAATGCAGGTTATGACCGCATCGCGGGACTCACCGCGCGATGCGCGACAGGCGCCCCGCAAGAGAAACCCTAGGCGTCTTTCACCACGTCGGGACTCGTCGCACGCGATGCGCGATAGGCATCGGCCTCCTTGGAGACGCGTTCGAGCAGCTCGGATGTATCGACGCCCTCGACTTGCGCGACCGTTTCCACCGTCTGCATGGCGACCGCCCTCAGGTACGCGCACGCGCTGTCCCCCGGCTGCTCGAGGTCTATCTCCTCGCCGCCCTCCCGGGCAAAGCCGACCGCCATCACAAAGCCCATGATGCCCGAGACCAGAAAGCCCACCGCAAAGCTCGAATCTGCCTTGAGCTCTTCTCCGTCGGGGTGGACGATCTCTCTCACGCGGTCGATGATGATCGTATGGATGCCCTGCACGACCTGCTCGGCGGCACCCGCCCTCATGGTGATGACGATGCGCCGCAGCAGGCAGCGGACGTCGCGCCGGTCGAACGCCGAAAGGTCGCCCTCGCTCGAAAAATGCCAGAGGGCATCGGTGATGAGCTCGTTATCCTGCAGCAGCTGGGCTATGGCGATGGCGACGAGTTCATCGAAATCGTGAAAATAGTAGTAAAACGTTCCGCGATTGCACTGGGCGGCGCGGGTCACCTCGCCAACCGACAGCTCGAAGATGCTGTTGTTCTCGATGAGCTCCCAAAACGCCTCGATGATACGGGTGCGTGCATCGGGCGCATCGGCGTCCTTACGCGGTCTCGCCATGCGCCTCACCGCACCCCTGCGCCTTGGCGTTCATGATGAGCATCTGAAGACGGTTCTCCACGTTGGCGAAGCTCACGTCGGGATCGTAGTCGAGCGGCAGGAACTGCGCCGTGGGATACTGCTCCTTGAGCGCATGGATGAGCCCGCGCCCCACGACATGGTTGGGCAGACACCCGAACGGCTGCAGGATCACGAAGGTGGGGGAGGCCGGCCGACAGTCGCGCG
>URVK01000023.1 GCA_900551305.1 uncultured Collinsella sp. | reverse complement strand
TAGCTCCGGCCTCCTTATATAAGGGCTCGGTAAAGCCGAGCCACCAAATTTGCATCAGCCCCCAGAACATGTTTGAGAACTGTGTCCGGAGTACATACTCCTAGGGCCGGAATGAGGTTGCCTTCCAACGCATTCCGCAGGGGGCGGCATTATTTTGTAGCGCGAAGCGCGGATCAAAATAATGCCGCATGCCCGAGGACGCGTTGGAAGGCAACCTCATTCCTGCCCGAACAGGTCAGTCTACCTGCGCAATTACAAATTCGTAAACTTTTTTCAAAAAAGTGCTTGCGCAGTTCTCGAATCATAGGTTATTATCTTCCTCGTTGAACGCGCGGGTCCAACAAAACGAACTGCGAATCAACAACATAGCATGTCGGAGTGGCGGAATTGGCAGACGCGCTAGCTTGAGGTGCTAGTGACCGCTTTTTGGTCATGCGGGTTCAAGTCCCGCCTCCGACACCATCGCATTTGAGAAGCCTCTTCGGAGGCTTTTTTGTTACCGATAGACGGTGGGGTCCACGATGGAAACGCTTGAACGCAACGAGTGGGCAGACGTTGCCCAACTAGTCGAGATCACGAGCGATGCTGTCATCATCTGCGAGCTCGACGGAACCATTCTGCATGTGAATAATCGCTTACTTGGTTTGATGTGCGAGGAACGCGCCGACGTCATCGGTGGAGATGTTAAAGACGTCCTGTACTCGTCAGCTTTTGAACGTGCGGCGGAACATCGTCTGCCATTTGAAACTGATGGCTCCGAGAACGAACTGATGCTCAAGCTGAGTGACGGCTCCTTTATCCCCGTCTTGGTTCGTGCGGGCTCCGTAACGCCTCCACGCATCTTTGGGCGCCGCGCGCCACGTGTCCTGGTGGCGCTCCATAGCATCGAAGAACAGTATTCGCACGACCGTCAGCTCAAGCGTGCGCTTTCGGAGCTTAGAGTGGCGAACAAGCGCCTCTCTGGCACGCTCTCGGTCATTATGAGTACCGTGGGCTCCGATGAGCTGCCCAGCCTACTTGATACCGTTTTGAACCAGCTTGTAGGAACGCTCGATGCTTCGGGTGCCGCTATCTATTTTTCTGAGAGCGGCGGTTTTAAACTTCGCGGTGTTTCCAAGGAACTGTACGACAGCTACCTGCCTGAGTTTTTGCCGTATGGCGCTGGCATTCCGACGTATGTTCTTCGTGAGTCGCGTGCCTGTCGCTTGTCGATTCAACAGGACCTTGAGGGTGATAAGGCCGCCTCCGGTATGTTCATGGACCTGGACAATCGTTCTAAGCACCTGTTGCGCATGCAGGATATGCCTCCGTACCGCAGCGAGATCTGTCTTCCCGTTTTTTACGGTACGCAGATCCTTGGCGTGCTGGAAGTTGGTTGGAAACGCCCTCAGGCACCGCTCGCCTATGACGTTAATGTGCTCGAGGTCATTTGCGATTACCTGTCTATCCAGCTGGTCGGCATGGCATCGAGCCTTCGCTCCCGTCGCACGGCCGAGCTTGGCCGCTCGCTCAATGTCTTGCGTGATGAGTTGTTTACCTTTCTAGACGATTCCGCCGCGGCTACCCAGGCGGTATCGTCCGAGATCTGCAATATGCTTAACTGCCATTTTTGCCCTGTTGAGTATGACGCTAGTCTGGATTCCTACGTCATAGATTTTGAAGGCGGCAGTCGCGTTGCTTTGCCGGACGATCCCGAGAAGCTTTTCTTTTCCACGACGGCGCCGGCGGCACGTCTGGGGGCTGGCCCTGATGGCTTTGAGGCATCTGTTTTGGGCGGCACGAGTGCCGAGGACCTTAAACACGTCCGTATAACTCGCGTTGACGAATCGATGCCTATGGGAGGCTGGCTTAGGGCGCATGGTCTGCCTTGTCAAGGTCTCTACGTCGACTCCGGCATCGAGGCGGGGCGCCCGCGCTCTGAGGGTGATGGCAAGCACAGTAACGACGCGATTGTTCCTGCTTCTGTTGCGAAGAGCCCGACGACGCGCGCGCTGCTGCTTCGTGATGGTAGCCAAGAGCCGATTGATGACCTTGAATATGACTACTTGGTGCACTTAGCGCATGACTTTGAACTGATCTACGAGGGTGAATCTCAAAAGCGCGAGGAGCGCCATATTGCTCAGACCCTTCAGATCGGCATGAGAAATTCCCTGGGGGATGTTCCGGGTATCGCAACCGATTCGGTGTACCTGTCGGCCACGAACTCGGCGTTGGTCGGCGGCGATTTCTATACGCTCATCCGTCTTCCCGACGACTGCGCCGTCATGATTCTGGGTGATGTGTCTGGCAAAGGCATTGAGGCCGCATCGATGTCTGCGCTCGTCAAGACGGCCCTGACGGCATATGCCTGGGAGGGCGCTGGACCGGCCCGCATGGCACGCTCCCTTAACAGCATGCTCATGGGCTTCTCGAGGGTCGAGACGTTCGTGACGGCCTTTATCGCCAAGATTGACCTTAAAGCCGGACGCGCAACGTATTGTTCGGCGGGCCATCCTCCGACCATGGTCATTAGGCCAGAGTCGATGCCGCTGGGTGGTGGCGAGGCCCGTGGGGGAGAGGTCGAGCTGCTTGGATGCCAATCGGGCGTAATCGGTGCCTTTGAGAGCATGGTGTACGAGACAGGCGTGTTTACGTTCGCTCCTGGCGACATGCTCTTCATGTATACGGACGGAACGATTGAGGCCCGCGACCGCACCGGAGCGTTCTTTGGCGAGCAGCGCCTTCGTGACCTTCTGCTCTCTGTCTCGGGTGAGGGCGTATCGGGAATCTGCGGCAAGGTCTTGGGCGAGCTTGACCGATTTACCGAATCGGCGCTGGACGATGACATTGCATTGGTGTCCCTTGAGTTTTTACGGGGTCGTTCATAGACGGCGCTGAACGGGCTGAATCCGCACGGTTGGGGAAACGAATGCATCGAGTGGGCTTTTTTGGGGAACCATGGTCGTATGAATGAGTGGAATGACATAGCGGTTTTGACGCCACCAGGCGATATCGACATCGCCACGGTGCCTGCGCTGCGTCGGCGGTTGGATGCTTTGATTGGCCGCGGCGTGCGTCGTGTTGTCATCAACTGTCAGGCTGTTAGCTTTATCGATTCGACGGGCTTGGCATTCCTGCTTACGCGCGCTCGTGAGCTCATGAGGCGAGAAGGCCTGCTTTCGCTCGTCAATGCATCAGGTGAAGTTGTTCGCTTTTTGGAGATTGCTCGTCTTGTCGATATCCTTCATGTCGCGGGGCCGGCACGGGAGTCTATTCCCGCCATTCCGGTGGGGGAGCTGCCTCGCTGGAGTAAGAGCGTCGAGGTCCGTCAGGGTATCGAGAATCTTCCATACTACCGACATGGCATCGCCGAACTCCTTGAATCGCTTCCGTTGCGCCGTGACGAGCGCTACGATGTCGCATTGGCGTCGGGGGAGGCGCTGGGTAATGCCTATGACCATGCGGGCGGTATCGGGTGCGTCCTGACGGTTCAGGCCTATGGCGATCGCGTTGTGGTTGAGGTGCTTGATCGAGGTGCCGGCTATTCTATCGATGAAACGAGCGAGCCGGTTGCATCTGAGGAACGCGGCCGTGGTATCAAGCTTATGCGTATGCTCGTCGATAACGTGGAGGTTGCTCGTCGTACGGACGGCGCCGGCACGCGCGTGCAGATGGTGAAGCTGTTTAGCGGAGCGCTGGAATCGTGTGCCTAGCCAATCGCTTTAGCGCGTTTGGCTATTAAGAACATGCGGCAGACAAGTTTTTTGAAAAAAGTACTTGCGTCTTTTGGACAACTCGCGTAAATTAATAACCCGCAAGCGGACATGGCTCAGTTGGTAGAGCACAACCTTGCCAAGGTTGGGGTCGCGGGTTCGAGCCCCGTTGTCCGCTCCATTTGGGCGTTTAGCTCAGGGGGAGAGCGCTTCCCTGACACGGAAGAGGTCAGAAGTTCAAATCTTCTAACGCCCACCAAATGTTCGCAGCTCAGAGGCTATATCCTCTGGGCTGTTTTGTTTTGCCACCAAGCACGCCGCCAATATAAGCCACCAAATATTGATCCAAGGTCTGTACGCGATGGTCTTCGCATCCCGTAGAGGTGCCGGCAGATTGCATACGTCCTGGCCGATCGTGACCGCAACATGTTGGTCAAGCATAATCTTTTGGATTCTTTTGGCGTGAGCGACTTGATTTTGGTAGGATTTGTCAGCGGCTTGACTAAGGGGGTTTTATAACTGCCATGCAGGTAGCCGTGTTGGTAGCGTTTTACCGACTTGCCAAGAACCCCTCATTTTTAATGCGTCTGCAAAATGACTAATTGCTTTGACCTGCTGAAACACTATATGTTGTGTTTGACCTAAAAAAAGAATACAGGATATAGATGCCTCTTTGTCGTATGATAGATGGCGGACAGAGAACGAAGACCTTAACTGCCTCTTTTGAACGTGTCCTTGAGCCGCTTGATCGGCTCCAGGGAATGTCCGCATGGAGGCTTATGGTTTATCGAGAACACAGATTGCGCGACGGCGCCGCAAGACAGGGGCAAGCCCTGCCAGGTATCGTTTGGCTCTGAAGCGCGATGAGGCTACGATACGAAAGAGGCAAGAGGATGAAGATCATCAAGCGCAGCGGCACCGAGGTTGTCTTTGACATCGATAAGATCGTCAATGCCATCCGCGCCGCAAACTTGGAGGTCGAGGAGAGCTCTCGTCTTACCGACCGCCAGGTGGTTTACGCGGCACAAAACGTCGCCGAGGCATGCGAGAACGCGGGCCACACCGTGTCGGTCGAGGAGATTCAGGATCTGGTCGAGGACGAGATCATGCGTCTCGACTGCTACGAGGTCGCTCGCCATTACATCATCTATCGCTATGTTCAGAGCCTGAAGCGCCAGAAGAACACGACCGACGACAAGATTCTGTCGCTGATTGAGTGCAACAACGAAGAGGTCAAGCAGGAGAACTCCAACAAGAACCCGACCGTCAATTCCGTTCAGCGTGACTACATGGCCGGCGAGATCTCCAAGGACCTGACCCAGCGTGTGCTGCTGCCCCAGGAGATTGTGGATGCTCACAATGAGGGTCTGATCCACTTCCATGATTCGGACTACTTTGCCCAGCACATGCATAACTGCGACCTGGTGAACCTGGAGGATATGCTCCAGAACGGTACTGTTATCTCGGGTACGCTGATTGAGAAGCCGCACAGCTTCTCGACCGCCTGCAACATCGCGACGCAGATCATCGCCCAGGTTGCTTCCTCCCAGTATGGTGGCCAGTCGATTTCGCTGACCCATCTTGCCCCGTTCGTCGAGGTGAGCCGTCAAAAGATTCGCGTCGAGGTCGCCCGCGAGCTCGAGGAGCTCGGCGTTTCCGCATCTCCCGAAAAGGTCCGCGAGGTTGTTGAGGATCGCCTGCGTGACGAGATCCGTCGCGGCGTTCAGACGATTCAGTATCAGGTCGTGACCCTTATGACCACCAACGGCCAGGCGCCGTTCGTGACGGTCTTTATGTATCTTAACGAGGCCCGTACGCCTCAGGAGAAGCACGACCTTGCCATGATCGTGGAGGAGACGCTTCGCCAGCGCTACGAGGGCGTTAAGAACGAGGCCGGCGTATGGATCACCCCGGCATTCCCCAAGCTTATCTATGTACTCGAGGACGATAACGTTCACGAGGATTCCCCGTACTTCTACCTGACCCAGCTGGCTGCCAAGTGCACTGCCAAGCGTATGGTGCCCGATTACATCTCCGAGAAAAAGATGCGCGAGCTCAAGCTGTCGAAGGGCGAGACCGCGGGTAACGGCGACTGCTATACCTGCATGGGCTGCCGCAGCTTCTTGACGCCCGACCGCTCGGGCAACGGCTTTAACAACGTTGCCAACGCGCTAAACTACGACCCGAACAAGCCCAAGTACTATGGTCGCTTTAACCAGGGCGTCGTGACCATCAACCTGCCCGATGTCGCGCTGAGCTCGCATCAGGATATGGATAAGTTCTGGAAGATCTTCGACGAGCGCCTTGAGCTGTGCCACCGTGCCCTGCTGTGCCGTCATGAGCGCCTGATGGGTACGCTTTCTGACGCCGCACCGATTCTGTGGCAGTACGGCGCCCTCGCTCGTCTGAAGAAGGGCGAGACGATCGACAAGCTGCTCGTGGGCGGTTACTCCACCATTAGTCTGGGTTATGCCGGCCTGTACGAGTGCGTCAAGTACATGACGGGCCACAGCCACACCGAGAAGGAGGGCACGCCGTTTGCCATGGCCGTCATGCAGCGCATGAACGACAAGTGCGCCGAGTGGAAGGCCGAAAGCGATATTGACTTCTCGCTGTACGGTACCCCGCTTGAGTCGACGACCTACAAGTTCGCCAAGTGCCTGCAGCGTCGTTTTGGCATCATCCCGGGCGTGACGGACAAGGGCTACATCACCAACAGCTACCACGTCCACGTGTCCGAGGAGATCGACGCCTTCGATAAGCTTAAGTTTGAGGGCATGTTCCAGCAGCTTTCGCCGGGCGGTGCCATCTCCTACGTCGAGGTTCCCAACATGCAGGACAACCTCAAGGCTGTCATTCGCGTGATGCAGTACATCTACGACAACATCATGTACGCCGAGCTCAACACCAAGAGCGACTACTGCCAGGTGTGCGGCTACGACGGTGAGATCAAGATTGTCGAGGATGACGGCAAGCTGGTGGGGGAGGGCCCTAACTGCGGCAACCGCGATCAGGAGAAGATGAATGTTGCCCGTCGCACGTGCGGCTACATCGGTACCCAGTTCTGGAACCAGGGCCGAACCGAGGAGATCCGCGACCGCGTGCTGCATCTCTAATACCGCTCCGGGGCTGAGCCGGGAGGGCCGCTTGGGCATTTGCTCGCTATTTCGGACAGTCCTGCGCAAGACGAAGGCCACATTAAGTGGCCTTCTTTGCGTGCGGAACTCATATCGAGCAAAAGCCCAAGCGGCCCTCTCGGCTCAGCCAAGTTGACGTAGCTGAGATACGGCATGCGGTCTGCTCACTCCTCGAAGTTCTAAGCGGAAATGAGTTGACTTGCAACAACGCTTTGCTTGCGATGGCGGTTGAGTTGCAACAAGGTTTTTATTGGACCTCGAACCCTATACTCGATGTTCGCTTCGTTCATTGAGTTACCCTTTGCATGAGGCCGGGACATATCGTCCCGCCCGCAGTTTCGCAGGCCGAAGGCCGAGAATGTTTGAGGACGGGATGATATGTCCCGGCCTCCCGGGAGAGTTACCTATGAATTACGCGAACATTAAGTATTTCGACATTGCTGATGGGGAAGGCGTTCGTACTTCTCTGTTTGTGAGCGGGTGCCGTCGTGGGTGCAAGAACTGCTTTAACTCTGTCGCGTGGGACTTTGCTGCGGGTGAGCCGTTCGATTGTGCCGTCGAGGACAAGATTATCGAGAGCCTCGACCATCCCTTTATCGATGGCCTGACGATTCTGGGCGGCGAGCCTATGGAGCCCGAGAATCAGGCGGGGCTTGTTGACTTTATCGAACGCGTGCGTGCGGCCTATCCCGCGGGGTCGGGCAAGACCATTTGGTGCTTTACCGGCGACGTGCTCGAGGAGCTTATGCCGGGTGGTCGTCACCATACCGAGGCGACGGACCGTATCCTTGCCTGCCTCGATATGTTGGTGGATGGCCCGTTTGTTCAGGATCTGTACGATATCTCATTGCGTTTTAGGGGCTCGAGCAATCAGCGCGTGATTGATATGAACGCCACGCGCGCCCGTGCTGTGCGCGAGGGCGTTGCGCTTTGCGACGCTGTGGAGCTTTGGCGGGACGATCCGGTCTATTCGACCCATACTATGTAGCTTGTGGCCGATGCCAAAGGGCGTGGTACCATAGCGCGAACGCAAAATCGGAAAAGTGAGGCCCAGATGGTCGATCAGGAAAAAGTCGAGGCCGCCATTAAGCTGTTGCTTGAGGGCATAGGCGAGGACCCAACTCGTGAGGGCCTGCTGGAGACCCCGGCGCGCGTTGCCCGTATGTATGGTGAGATCGCCGGTGGTATGGACCAGAGTGCCGAGGAGCACCTGTCCAAAACCTTTGCCGTCGCTTCGAACGATTTGGTTATCGAGCGCGACATCACGTTTTACTCGCTGTGCGAGCATCATCTGCTGCCGTTTTACGGCAAGGCTGCCATTGGCTATATCCCCAACGGCCGTGTCGCAGGGCTTTCTAAGCTTGCCCGCACGGTAGAGGTCTACGCCCGTCGTCTGCAGCTGCAGGAGCAGTTGTGCGCACAAGTTGCCGATGCCCTCATGGAGTATCTCGCTCCCCAGGGAGCGATTGTGCTCATGGAAGCTGAGCATATGTGCATGACCATGCGCGGCGTGCAAATGCCTGGCACCAAGACCGTGACGCTCGCTCGTCGCGGCGTCTTTGAGGCCGATCCGGCGCTCGAGGAGCGATTCTTTAGGATGCTGGGACGCTAACTATGAGAGTCGTCAACGACTTTACATCGAATACTGACGAGGGAACGCCGCGTCGCGGTTTTATGGCTTCGGGCCTGGCGCCTTTTGGTGCCATGCCTCGCATTGATTACATCTGTGCCAACGGTCTGTTCCGGCGGCACCTGGGCAGCATTGCACAGTTGGAATCGGGGCGCATCTTCTGCCGCCACGGTATTGACCACCTGCTGGATGTCGCTCGCATTATGTGGATCAAGAATCTCGAGGAACAGCTCGAATTTGACCGCGAGGTCATCTACGCCACGGCACTTCTTCACGATATCGGCAAAGATGAACAGTATGAATCGGGTATATCCCATGATGTTGCAAGCGAACGCGTCGCTGATGCGATTCTCGGCGGTATGCCCGATGACGTAGCGTTTGAGCCGGCCGATGCCGCAGCCATTAAGACGGCCATTCTGGGCCATCGAAAGCTGCGCGTGAACAGCCAACCGCTCGAGCGCCTGCTCTATGCAGCCGACAAAGCGTCGCGCGCCTGCTTTGCATGCCCCGCGCGCAATGCTTGCAACTGGAGCGATGATAAAAAGAACCTGTCGATTCGCGTGTAGTTAGTTTACGCGGTCGGGGTTCTAAACGAAGGAGACGATCGCGATGAGCAACAAGAAACTGCCCGAGAATGCAACCAAGACTGAAGGCGCCGAGCTCGCCCGCCGTGGAAGGGGCGAAATATCCACCGCAACGGCGGTGCCCCACGTGAACTATGACGATCTGCGCCATGCCGACCGCATCACCGTTGAAGGTCTTGAGGTTTTTGCTAACCACGGCGTGTATCCCGAAGAGAACGCGCTGGGCCAGAAATTCATCGTGTCCTTGGTACTCTATGCTGACCTGCGTGCAGCGGGAGAGCACGATAACTTGGACGCCTCGATTGACTACGGCTCGGTGTGCCACGATGTCGATGGCTATCTGCGCGAGCATACGTTTAAGCTCATCGAGGCGGCAGCTGAAGGTACGGCCCAGATGCTGCTGCGCCGTTATCCCTCGCTGCTTGGTGTGCGCATCAAGCTCGATAAGCCGTGGGCGCCTGTTGGCCTGCCCTTGGCAAGCTGTGGCGTCGAGATCGAGCGTGTGCGCTAACCGGTTCTAATACGTCTCTATGGGTGGCTGCTTGAGCCGCTGCGACAGAGCCCTGTTGTTGGGGCAGTACGTGTCGAGCAGCGCGTGAAACCGATGATTGTGGCTCGGCTCGAGCAGGTGGACGAGCTCGTGGGCGACAACCATGTCAAGGCACTCGACGGGGTAGGCGGCAAGTTCTCGTGCGATGCGAATGGCGCCGGTTTTGGGCGTGCATGATCCCCAGCGCGTTTTCATGCTGCGCACGGAAACGCGGGAAACGGCGACACCCATTGCGATTTCGTATGCGTGCACCATATCACGCAGCGCCGATGTGACTTCGGACGTATAGAGCTGGTCAATATGGGCTTGGATCTCACTGGGCGTTAAGCCGTCGAGGGTCGCATTCCACTTGGCCTGCGGACGTTCGTCTGGCTCGTCGGCACCCATAAAACTTGCGAAGGTGGCCTGCTTGGGCCGCGGTGCGGGTGATGCAAAGTTGTGATCGAGTGCGTCCTGTACCGTGATGGGCTTGCCCCAAAGCGCAATGATGGACGAGGGGCTGAGCGGCTCTCGTGCCGTCGCCTGACGTTGCTCGCGCTGGGCAAGCCGGCTGATAATCCAGGCGCTGTTGCGCTTCACAAACGCTTCGATGCGCTCGCGACTGGCGCCGAGCGGTGCGCTGGCGTGGACCTCACCGCTCGATGTGACGCGTAGGTTGAAGTTCTTGACGCGCTTTTTGGTAACGACGACGGGGATGGGCGTCCCATGCGGTCGGGATACGGAAATCGTAAACTGCTGCGTCAAAAGCGGTCCTTCAGATTGGGGACGGGCCGGCATGTCAACCGTTCGGCATGCCGACCTGCTCAAGGGATGTGAAATTAATAACGCTCAAAGAAGGCAAGCGCGTTGTCGCTGCAGAGCTTTTGCATCACGGTCTTGCCAAAATGCTTGGAAAGCATGTTCTGGAACTCGGGCATCTTGCTGGCATCGGAGAGGAAAGCGGGCACCGTGGCACCGTCCCAGTCGCCGCCGAGTGCGATGACGTCCTCGCCGCCCAGGTCGAGCCAGTGCTCGATATGTGCCGCTAGCTGGTCGAAGGTGACGTCTGCGGCGGTCTTGTCGGTTGCGTCGTTGGAAAGGAACTCGCTGCAGTAGTTGAGGCCGACGATACCGCCCATGTCGCGAATGGTGCGGAACTGGTCGTCGGTAAGGTTGCGTTTGACGCCGCAAACCGCACGGGAGTTGGAGTGGCTGGCGACGAAGGGACGCGTGGCGTGGGCGACAACCTCGTCAAAGCACTCATCGTTGAGGTGGGAGACGTCGAGTACCATGCCGGCGTGCTCCATCTGCGTAAGTGCCTCGATGCCGGCGCCGGTGAGGCCGGCGTGGGTGTCGTGGCCGCTCGCGAGCGGCCCCTGCGCATTCCAGCTGAGTGACGACATAAGCACGCCCAAGCTCTTGAGCACTTCGATCAGCGCGGGGTCCTCGGCAAAGAACGTGGCGTTTTCGATGGTGTGGATGCAAGCGACCTTGCCGTCCTTGAGCGCGGGGCGAATGTCTGCGGCGCTGCGCACGTTGACCATACGGTCGTGGTTGAGCATTGCCTGGCCGCTCATATGCGCCATGATCTGCGCCTGGAAGCGCGCGGCGTGGGCGGTGGGAATCTCGTCGGGGACAAACGTGGCGAAGCACTGTGCCCACGGCGTGTTGCCGATCTTTGCGAGCGAGATGGCACAGGCGTTACCCTCGATGAGGTCGAAATCTTGCGGATGCGTTTCGTCGCCGGGGAAATAACCGTCGGTGCCGGCGGTAAAGCGCAGGTCGAGATCGAGCGTGGCCCAGCCGATTCGGTCGGCGGTGTCGCAGTGTAGGTCAAATACGGGATATGCCATGGTTCCTCCGGTTGCAGCGTTTCTTTGCAAACTGTCTTCAAATTGTATGACTAGGGTATAGTTAGCGCCATATGTTCATGGCGGCCCGTGTTGTGCGCCGCCCTTATCACGGAGGTTTCCATGTCCAACCAGGGCAAGAAGGTCAAGACTCATTATCGCGGCACGCTCGACGACGGCACGCAGTTCGATAGCTCCTACGATCGCGGTGAGCCGCTGGAGTTCACCTGCGGCGCCGGCCAGATGATCAAGGGCTTCGACGCCGCTGTTGTCGACATGCAGGTGGGTGAGAAGAAGACCGTGCACATTCCTGCTGCCGATGCCTACGGCGAGCACAATCCCGAGATGGTTCTGACCTTCCCGGCCGAACAGGTTCCCAACATCGAGCAGATTGAGAAGGGCATGAAGCTCTTCTTGTCCACGCCGAGCGGTATGCCCGTCCCCGCCGTGGTCATCGATGTAACGCCCGAGGCCGTGACGCTCGACGCCAACCACGAGCTGGCCGGTAAGGACCTCAACTTTGATATCGAGCTCGTCGAGGTCGAGGGTTAGAGTATGCCTGAACGCTTGGTTTCGACGACATGCTTGGGAAATCTCAACGATCCGTCCTATGAACTCCTGCTTCGCCGGAAGTTGGGCGGCGTCTTTGAAGTTGACGATCTGCTGCTCGATTGGGACCAGGCTGATGTATACGCGTTTGTGGGCGTGACGGAGCTGGGGCGCACGGTCGATGTTCGGCTGGATACTGCCGACGGCGGTCGTCTTGCCGACGGCGACGTGCTCGCCATTGACCGTTCGGGCATGGTGCCCGTGGCGGTTGTCGTGCGCTTGCGCAGCGCCGAGGTTTATTTGGTCGAAGTTGACCGCATGGACCCGATTGCGCTCGCGCATTCGTGCTGGGAGATCGGCAACATGCATGCGCCGCTCTTCCGGGGCGACTCGGACGAGCATACTGTGCGCATGTATACGCCGGTGCAGCCTGTTTTGGGCCGCATGCTCCGGGGTGTCGAGGGTGTTCGGCTCTCGCTGGTTACCCGTGAACTCGATGCGGACCGGCGCTTTGCGTCGAGTGCGGCGGGGGGCGTCGTGGGCATGGCTCCCCCCCTTTCCACTCGCCGG
>URVK01000022.1 GCA_900551305.1 uncultured Collinsella sp. | reverse complement strand
CGGCCTATTGCGAAAAGGACGCGCGCTTTACGCTGGTCGATAAGGAGAATGGCGGCCTGTCGAGTGCACGTAATGCAGGCATCGCCGCGTCCACGGCGCCTATCGTCGCGTTCTTGGATTCCGACGACCGATTTACGCCCGATGCATGCCGCGTGATCGTCGATGTCTTTGAGCGCGAGGACTGCGACGTTTTGACCTTTGGCGCGAACCCGTATCCGCTGGAGGCGGGGTATCCGTGGCTTAACTATGTGCTGAGCCCACGCGATGTGTCATTTGCGGGCTATAGCACCGACCTGCTGTTTAAGGAGGCATCTCGCCCCTTTGCATGGCGCACCGCCTGCAAGCGTGAGTTTTTGCTGGGCAACGGGATCGTGTTCGACGAAACCGTTAAGTATGGCGAAGACCAGGTCTTCGATTTTGCCGTGTACGGTCGTTCGCACAAGACCGCGCTTATCTCGAACAAGCTGTATGACTACCGCGTGGCGCGCAAGGGCTCGCTCATGGACACCATGCGCTATGACGACGAGACGCGCCTGCTGGAGCACGTGAAGATTTACTCCGCGGTGCTGGCTGACTGGCAGCGCGACGGTCTCGATGCTCAGCATGCCGATGACCTGGCGTACTTCCTCTGCGATCTGGTGCTGTACGATGCGCTCAGGTTGCTGGGCTCGGACTGCGGCAAGGTGTTTGCTGCCGTCGCCGCGGCCCTTTCCGGTTCTGCCGTGGGCAGCGATGCTGCGCTCGCACAATGCGCTCCTTCTGTTGCTGCTATGGTGCGTGCAGCGCTTACCAGCAAGGCCCCCAATGCCCGTGAGTGCAAAAAGCTCATGTTCGATTACGACGTCTTGAGGTTTGGGCGCTTGGGCGCCTGCAAACGCATGGCAGCGAACGCCCTGGGAAAGCGAGAAGTGTAGATGAGTATCAAGCGTTTGGCACTTTGCCGCAGCCAGGGCCGTCTTTTTGTGCTGCTTCGTTTTGCCGGTCAGGATGTCGCCGCGCTTATTGAGCGGGAGGGTTCTCAAGCGTTTGCCCATGCGACGACGAGCGGCTCTTGTGTGCCGTCGCTGGTGCTCCCGGTCGATCACGGCCGCGTGCTGGCGCTTTGCCCTTCCGTTTCCGATTACGAGCGCGAGCTCGCCGTCTTGGTGCTTCCGTTTTTGGATGGCTCGTCGATGAATGTCGTTTTTGCATCCGGTGGCCAAAGGTTGGGCTCCATTCGCCTCGATAGCCGCGTGGCCAAGCTGGAATCCAAGATTAACTACAAAGCAAAGCCTGCGCTGTGCGCACTTATCCGCGATGCGCAGCGTGGTGAACACTGCGGTCGCTACGAGATCGATGCCATTCGCTATTTGCCGGCAGACGCCGGCGCGGTGTGGCGCTATGAGGTTACCTGGGCGGGAGACTCCCAGTGCGCGCCTGAGCTTCAGATCTTCGATACGCATATGAATGCCATCGATGCTACCGTGCATGTGTTTGAATCGCAGGTCGATGTGCCGCAGCAGAATGGATGCCGTGTCAATAAAACGTATCTGAGCGTTGAGATGCCTCAAGATATACGAGATTTTGTCGCGATTGTGAGCGATTCCACAGAGCAGATCCAGAGCGGGTTTTGCGCCATGGATGGTCGCCTGTACAACGGCATGGTCGACGACAGCTGGAACCGCATGAAGGATGCACGCGCTGATGACGCAGCTTATCGACGTTGGTTTGAGCAACATCGCGCAAAGCCGGGCGATTTGGCGTGCCAGCGTGTCGCTTCGGCGGCCTTTGCCTATAGGCCGCTCGTGAGCATTGTGGTGCCGTGTTACAAGACTGATCGGGTTTACCTGCGCGAGCTGCTGGACTCGGTGATAGCCCAGAGCTATGACAACTGGGAATTGCTGTTCATGGACGCCTCGCCCGAATGGGATGCGGTGGCCAATCTTGCGGCAAGTGCCAACGACGAGCGCGTTCGTCGCATTGGGCTGCCCGGCAACGGCGGCATTGTGGTCAACACCAACGCAGGTATTGAGCAAGCGACGGGCGACTACGTCGCGTTCTTGGACCATGACGACATTCTGGAACCGGACGCGTTATTCCAGTATGTTTCCGCACTGAATAAGGCGGCCGAGGGCGAGCGTCCCCAGGTCCTGTTCTGCGATGAGGACATGTTCCAGAAAACGGGGGAGTGGGGCCAGCCGGTCTTTAAGACCGTACTCAACGTCGACCTGCTCTATAGCCATAACTGCGTGACGCATTTCCTGATGGTGGAGAAGGCGCTCATCGATCACATTGGTTTGTCCCCAGAAGACGTTGCGGGCGCCCAGGACTACGACTTGACGCTTCGCTGCCTTGTAGCCGGCGCGCGCTTTGAGCACGTTGCGCATGTGCTGTATCACTGGCGCGTTCATCCGGGATCGACCGCCGACGGTTCTGCCGATAGTAAGCCGTATGCTATTGAAGCCGGGCGCCTTGCGCTGCAGCGCCACTTTAACGCGCTGGGCATTTGCGGAACGGTCGAGGAGACCGAGACGCCGTTTGTCTACCGTATGCGCTATGCGCTGCCAAAGCCTGCGCCGCTGGTGAGCATTGTGATTCCCACCAAGGATCACGTCGAGACGCTCGACGCCTGCGTGATGTCGATCGCCCAGAAGGCCACGTATGCCAACTACGAGATCGTCTTGGTGGAGAACAACAGCGAAGACCCGGAGACGTTTGCGTATTACGAAACCCTTCTGGAGCGCATAGCGGCTGCATCTGGTGGCAAGGGCACGGCGCGCGTTGAGTGGTGGCCGGGCGAGTTCAATTACTCCCAGATCATCAACTTTGGCGTTGAGCATGCCAAGGGCGACTATCTGCTGCTGTTGAACAACGATACCGAGGTCATAAGCCCCGGCTTTATTGAAGAGATGATGGGCTATCTGATGCGTCCCGATGCGGGCGTGGTGGGCGCCAAACTCTATTTTGCCGATCATCTGGTGCAGCATGCTGGCATTTTGGTTGGCGTGCGCGGCGCACTTGCCCATGCCAACCAGGACTTCTCGGCAAAGCGCGAGGGATACCTTGCCCGTGCTGTACGTCCCGGCAACTTTAGCGCCGTAACGGGCGCCTGCCAGATGGTTCGTCGCGACGTGTTTGAGCAGGTCGGAGGCTACAACGAGGAGTTCGCCGTCGGCTTTAACGACGCGGACTTTTGCCTCCGTGTGCGGGAGGCGGGCTACCGTACCATCTTTACGCCCTATGCCGAGCTGTACCACTACGAGTTTACCTCGCGCGGCAGGGAAGAGGCCAACGAGGAAAAGCTGCGCCGCTGGAAGCGAGAGCAGGCACTGTTCATGCAGCGCTGGCCGGAGTTCTTCCTCGATGGCGATCCGTGGTTGGGGCCAAACCTATCTGCCGAGAGTGAGTATTTCTCGGTCTAAGGCAATGGGTTTAGGAAGTCCTGAACTTTCTTTCGCTATGAGCTTGGAAGAAAGCAATGGTGGACTACTAACTAAGTCATATTATGAAAGCTCGATACTTCCGCGATAAGTTTATACAAGCTTATACAGCTCGATATTATTCGATATAAGTAGATATCGCACTTGCCTTTGCCGGCTTACCCGCCGGCGTTATGGATCTTATTAACGGCAAGGCGCTTACGTTCTTGCGTCGTGCCCTCTCCGAAGATCTGGCGCCTATCAACCAGGTGGAGGTAGCGCTCTCTATGGGCGATAGCTTTGTCGCGACTGGTTTGACCATAGAGGACGATCTTCTGTCGAGAGCCGCTAAGGCCACTAAGGGCTATGCCTATCTGGTGCAACTGGTCGGTTACTCCATTTGGCAACGCGCCAACTTGCATCGTGCCAAAAGTGCCATTGTGAGCGAGGGCGACGTCACCGAAGGCATTGCGCTGGCAGAGGCTCGTTTTCACGATGTTGTTCACGAGCCCGCGATTTCTG
This sequence comes from uncultured Collinsella sp., assembly GCA_900551305.1. Classification (GTDB taxonomy): domain Bacteria; phylum Actinomycetota; class Coriobacteriia; order Coriobacteriales; family Coriobacteriaceae; genus Collinsella. Next base: position 8,985 of record URVK01000022.1, on the reverse strand, counting down.
GACTTGGACTCAACGATATCAAATACCTTTTGGCCATGTGCGAGGATAAGCAGCAGTCCAAATCATCTGAGATTGCTAAACGCATGGGTAAAAAGACCAATGAGGTCAGCTCTATTAGGGCTAAGCTGCTTCAAAGAGAGGTTATTCAAGCTCCGCAGAGGGGCTACGTGCAGTTTGCCGTGCCGGACCTAGATATCTATCTGCGAGAGAACGCCGCGGAGATTCTCGAGCGGTTCTAAATCGAGGCATGAATAGCCGCCGGTTAACTGCCCTTGTCGACTTGGCTCGCGTCCCCCCCCAATCTAGTAGACTCTGAACCGTTGCTAGATTGGGGGGGGGATTTTCCATGAAACGCTCCATGAAACGAGTTTCCGGGGCCGTTCGGATGCCGTGGCGCAGCAGGGACTTGAGCTTCTCGGCGAACACCTGCTCTTTCGAGTTCGCAAGCAGGCAGACGCCCTCCTGCCGGTGTGCCACGTCGAACCACAGCTCGTCCTGCTCCATCGCAGCGCTCGCGTGGACCCCCAGGTCGAACTTCGTGTCGAACGTGCTGCGCCCGTCGCTGACCTTGAGGTTGACGCGCCTGCCCTTGTAGTCCTGCTGCGACAGCTCCTCTATCTCGCCGGCGATGCGGACGGTTACGCCGTCGCCGAGGTTCGAGAGGGCGGACACAAAGGAGCGAATGGAGGCGTCGGTCATCGGGTACCGCACGAAGTCGAGGTCTATGTCCTGGGTTGCGCGGCGCCCGCTCCCCGACAGCGCGCGCATCAGGACCCCTCCCTTGACCGTCACTCGGTCGCGCATGCCGGATGCCGCCAGCTTTGAGAGGATCACGTCCTGGCAGACGCGCGCGGTCGCGTTGAGGCAGGAGTAGCCCTCCTCGCGCTCGTAGCGCGCCCTCATCTCGTTCAGGTCCATCAGAATACCTCCTCCATGGCGCGCTCGAGGTGTGCCTCGCCGTGCGGGATTGCCTCCGCGTAGTCCTGCAGCCTGTATATGTCCAGCCGCTCCGACCGCCTGCGGAACGAGGCGACGGCCTCCCGGTAGAGGTCGTAGGGCAGCTTGTTGCGCGAGCGCATGAGCTCGAGGAGCATGCGCTCGGGGTCGTAAACGGCAAGCTCGGTCCCGTCCACCGAGACGGTCGACCTCCCGACGCCCAGCCATCCCTCCGGGATGAAGTGCTGGCGCACGGCGGCGTCGCGTATCTTGGTCCCACCGCGCTTCGTGGCCAGGTCGATCCGGTCGGGGGGCGCGGTCACGAGCCCGTGGGCGTAGAGCGCGGTCTGCCCGGTCAGGATGCCCCCGGGGTAGCGCTTCGCGATCACGGCGAGGGCGTCCTCGTCCCGGTTGGTCGAGTACATCCCTCGGCCGACGGGGTGGAGCGTCCCTTCCGACACCGCCTTGCGAACGCGGTACCTGCTCCCGAGTTCAGCCAGCGCCTCCCGGTAGGTGATCACCATGCCGACCTCCCCTCGAAAGCCATATAAGCCTACATCTGATGACAATTGTAGGCTTATATGGCTTTTCATGGAACGACTCATTGCGGCACCTCCCTCGCCATGACGGTGCCTTACTTTGATGGCTCTTTCCTCGTTTGCATCTGCTATATGAAGGAACGTCGATTCTGGTGCTCGGGCGAAGGCGCTACGCGATGAAATTCTCCACCAGCGTAACCATGGAGTCCTTCTCGCTTGGGTCAGAGAGGGCAATCATGAGCGTCATGGCCGCGAGCGCGTTGCCCTCCACGCGGAGTCTTTCGCCGTTGCGCAGTATCCCGTTCTTGTCGAGGAAGTGAATGAAGAGCGCCGCTGCAGAGCGCTTGTTGCCATCCAAGAATGGATGGTCCTTCACTACGAGGTAGAGAAGGTTGGCGGCCTTTGCTTGAACGGAGGGATATAGGTCTTGGTCGCCAAAGCCCTGATAGAGGGCGCTGATGATTCCGGCGAACTGGTTGTCCCGCTCTCGTCCGAACAGGGTGGACGACGAGTAGAACGGTAGGCTGCGGACGACTTCGAGGGCTTCGGTGTAACCGAGCTCCCAGTTGGGCTCGTTGCCCTGGGGCGCCTTCATCCTTCCCGTGTCGTATTCATCGAGCAGAGTCAGGCTCGGAAGGTACTTCTGTAGAATTTCTGCCGCACCGGAGAGTTCCGGAGTACTCGACCTCTCGAGGACCTTGAAGACCGTTCCGAGCGCCTCGAGTCTCTTTTGGTTGATGGAGTATCCCTGGAGTAGATGCTGCTTGAGCACGCCATTTGCCCACCGGCGGAAGTACACGCCCTGCTGAGACTTCACGCGGTAGCCAACCGAGATGATCATGTCGAGGTTGTAGTGCTCGACATGACGTTTGACCGTTCTTGTTCCCTCTAAGCGAACTATTTCAAAAAATGAAATAGTTCGAATTCCGGCAAGCTCTTCCTTTGCTGCGGAATGAATGTGCTTGGAGATAGTCGGCACTCCGCGCCCGAACAACGTCGCCATCTGCTGCTGGGTTAGCCAGACCGTATCGCCGTCGACGCGCACGTCAAGGTGGACTGCGTGGTCGGGGTCCTCGTACAAAGCGATCTGCTGGCTTGCGTTGGAATTGTCCATGATGTATGCCCCTTCGGTTTAGTCGACATGCTATGATCCGCACGCCGGAGGACGAGTGGTTTCAACATGCCGGTATTGCGTAGCTTCAACCGGCATCCCGCCGGTCAGTCGGCGTCGCGTGCGCCGGCTAAGCCAGGGTCGGGGCACGCGACGCCGGCGCTTCGTACCATTGGGGGCCTCCGAAGCGACTTTCACTCTGTCTTATTCTGGTAGATACAGTGTACCACGAAACGCGAACATGCGTACGTATTTCTGTTTAAATTTTAGCTGGACGCGGCGGTGTGTCGTCCTCTGCCTTGTTCTCCGAAGCCAGCTGTATTCCGGGCCGCGGTTCTACAAGGCAGGGGGTAGTCAGATGGATAGGATTATCCTTCTCCTACTTCTCTTGACCTTCCTGGTCATCCTGAGCAAGTAATGGGCTTTGGTGGGTGCCAAGCTCTACTTTGCTGGCCATCTGGTTCAGCTAGCTGGCATTGTGGTCGGCGTGCGCGGCGCCCTTGCCCATGCCAACTGGGACTTTTCGGCAAAGCGCGAGGGATATCTTGCCCGTGCCGTGCACCCGGGCAACTTTAGCGCCGTTACGGGCGCCTGCCAGATGGTCCGTCGCGACGTTTATGAACGGGTTGAAGGCTGCGACGAGAAGTTTGCCGTCGGTTTTAACGATGCGGATTTTTGCCTGCGCGTATGGGGGCTACCGCACCATCTTTACACCTTATGCTGAGCTGCACCACTACGAGTTCACTTCGCGCAGCAGGGAAGAGGCCAGCGAGGAAAAGCTGCGCCGTTGGAAGCGCGAGCAGGCACTGTTTATGCAGCACTGGCTGGAGTTCTTCTTGACGGGTGATCCGTGGCTGGGGCCGAACCTTAGCAGCGAGTGCGTGTATGGTGCGCTGAAAATTACTGTGCTTGTTCTGGCTTGTTGCTAGGCGTAGCGCGCGTCCCGCCGGTTGAGAAGCTCGCAGTAGTTCGACACCGCCTCTACCTGCGGCGCCTGCTCCTCCGGCTGCCCTTGCTGCCCTGCGGCTTACCATCCTACTCACCCACGTATGACTCCCGTGTCCCGAGCGGGCAAAAGGAAATGCCCACAACGTCTCCGTTGCGGGCATTCTCCGGGCCGGCCACAAATAGCTTTATCGAATCCGATTGCTCTTCATCATCCGGATCGTTGGCGTCTCGTCGGCAAAGTCATCGTCTATCTGTAGTTCAAGGGGCACCGTAATGGAGCTTCCCAGCGCGGTCGCGGTTCCCGGGGCGAATGCGGGAAGGCGCATGACCTGGCCATTTGATATGGAAGGGATATTGCGGCGAACGTAATCGAGGTCGTAAGAGTTCTGAATGCGGTGGATTATGAAGGTTCCCGTCTGAGAGAGCACGACGCGGGAAAGCTCACTGGGGATTTGGCTGATGGCGGTAAGGTAAATGCCAAACTTACGGCCCTCCCGTGCAATTCGATTGAACACTGAGTCGTCTGTCAGGTCTGCATCCCTGATATAGCGATGCGCCTCGTCAAAAATGAGATAGACGGGTGTTGAGGAACCTCTTCCCGCATCTAGACTAGCCTGAAAGAGTGTACGCGCAACGTAGTGGGAGAACAACTTCAGTCCCGACTCGTCGATTATCTGAGAGACGTCTAGCACAAGAATGCCACGCCACTTGTTTAAGAGGGCTGCAATTGACTCGCCCCGCTCAAGTGAGAAGAGGTCATGCGAATACCTTTCCCTAAGGTTTCTAAGCTGAGTAACCAGCCCCTCTGAATACGACCTTATCTGACGGTTGCCTCGCACTTCTTCTTCGTCGAACACGAAGTCAAGCGCATCAACGACGTCAGAGATTGAGACCTCGCTTTTAGGTTTTTCGTACTCACATAAGATGCGTTCGATATTGGGAAGTCCATCGGACATGTATTCGTCCTCGATGAACTCCTTCAAAAGGGACTCAAGCCCTTCGACGACATCTTTCGATATGTTTCCGTATTCCAGGTTGAAAGACACTAACAGGTTATGAGCGGTCTGAGGGCGAGAGAAAGGTCCGGACTCGCGTTCGAGAATCTTGTTAAGTTCTCCCTCAATCGGCTGGTAATACTTTGAGACCTGAAACTTCCTCGCTGCGTGGCTATCGATGCTCGTGTCCCGAATTGCGGTATATGCGAAGGCTGCAAATAGCTTCTTCTTGCCCTCCTCGTTGAGGTGGGAGTATCTCACGGCCCTCTCAAGCAGAGGTTTCTGGATGCGTCGCGAGGGGTCGAGAATAGCTGACCAGTCATCCATCGACAACTCTCCAGGCGCGAGGTGGTACTCATCGGCATCGATTCGTCTCGTGCAGCCGTAACCGCCGCGCGTGAGAAAGTCATAATCACCGTGCAGGTCGAAGACGATGAATCGGGGCTCTGCATCGAACGCGTTCTCGGCATCTAAGAGCGACGCTACTCTATCAAGCAGGAGCCGCGCGGTTGAGGACTTTCCCGAGCCGGTATTACCGAGAATAGCGAGATGACCAGAGAACAGAGAATCGATATCAAAAGTGGGTCTTACCGAATCGTATCCAGCGAGAGACCCAATCTCGACTCCTTCCCGTACGCAAAAGACCTTCTTGAGGATTGATTCATCGCAAGCGTAGACATTGGAACCGACCATAGGGAGGTCTACTACGCCGGGAACGTAGGTAGACTTCTCAATCTCCCCAATGGGGGTGGCTGTGAAGATGTAGCTCGTACTAAACCTCGACGACGGCTGGTCGGAATACGGTCTCTCGGCCTCTTCTGCGGAAACCACGCGGAAGATAACCTTGGTAGATATGGAGAGGTAGGCGAAGAGGTACTGGTTGAGCCCGTTCAAATGCCTGGGCTCGCCATTGAGCATACGATCGGAAAAGTCGGAACGCGACGCGCGGAGCCTTATCTTCTCTTGGTCCATGTAGCAAATAGTGCCTATCAGCCAACCCGGCTTGGGGACTCCGTTATTCATTCCCGTCACCAAGCCCCAGAGATCCAGATGCAGCATCGTCTCCGAAGGTGATTTCAGGCCCGATAAAGTCAGCGAATTCCGAGAAATACAGCGGACGCTTGGGCTTCGGATCCCTTTCGCTTGGATATACGAAATAGGCGTTCGCGCCACCTGCTCTGTCGTAGAAATCCCGTGTGGGGGAACCAATATCGGTCTCTGCTGGGTTGCCGACGAAGGCGAGAAGAGTGAAGTCAGGCCTCGCAAGAGCCTGCCTGATTAGGTTCGATATATGCGAGTCTGCAAAGCTGAATCCGCACGTCAGAAGAACGGTGTTGGGAACGGCGAGGATGTTTACGAACTCGCGAAACATATCGCTATAAGGAGTGCCTTGCGTTAGGGCATATTTGGAAGTCATCGGGGCAATAAGCTGTTTGTCGCCTTGGTATTCGTCGGCGATGTCGGGAAACTTTGGGGCCCTTACGACGTTACCGTCATAGACCCTCCAGTTGATGGAGCCGTGCATCTTGTAAAGGCGGAAGAAGGGGTTCACCGGTTCGTAGTGGTCTCTGAACCTCTCATCGAGGTCAATCGGCCTGCGATGGTATTCCCGCGGGCTGAATGTGGGCATCAGCGCGTTCGAGAACCCGTCGACATAGGCGTAGTCGCTCGATTCAAGGGCCATCTCATGGAATAGGTCGTAGTTCGTGGTGAAGAGGTTGACAACATCGAAGGCAGCCTGCCCTCCGCGCGCAAGAATCTGGCGGGATATACCAAGTCCCTGAACGAATCTGCGGTAGCTATCGAGGACGTCTGAGTGTTCTGTGTTGTATTTTATATCGACGGACTCGAGAAAGGCCTTGCGAACTGCATCGGAAACCCTCTTGTCTTCATCGGCGCTATCTAGAGAGCCCTCGATGCGCTGACTCAGCCACGAAAGGAGGTTCTCGATGTTCGAGTACTTCGCAGGGTCTTCGTTATCTCGACGTGCAATTTTGGTTATTCGACTTTCCAGAAGGGTAGATAGCTCGGGATCTTTGAGCTTGAGGTCCGCTCGCATGTTCCTGAAGGTTTCACCCATCAGGGGAATAGCCGGAGTAGATGCGCCTGAGCCGATAAGCGTGGCCAGGTTGATCGACCTGGAAAGAATGCCTTGGACAAAATGTCGGGCTTCCGAGGCGTTTACCTCACGCCTTGTTGCACCCCTCTGCAAGATAAAAAGGGACGTGGGGGATTCCTCCTGCACATCGGAGGGTGCGTCATCCGGTATATTCATCGCGTTGTCAGACATGGTGTGCTCCCTATAAACTCAAAAACCTCTGCTCGAACGCGCCCGGGAACTGGAACATTCGCTCCTTGCCCCAGATACTCACCCACGTCATCACCACGCCGTCGTTGCAGACGTACTTGGTGTCCGCTGACGGCTCGATCCACTTACTCATGTCGTCTTCCGTCGCGTCGGGGTCATCGTCGTTGCGACCCTTGTACCCGCGCTCTGCAACTGCGTAACGTTCGAGGGACGGGAATCTTCTGCGATCGCCTAACTATTCCGTCGCCGTGTATCATGTCCCTGTAAGCGGACTCGATAGGATTCATCCGTGCACGCCAGCGATGCCCTCATACAGACGGTCGCGACCGTCTGGGTTCCCATAACCCACATCGGGCCGGCCCTGGGCAAGGTCCCCAACTACATCAACAACTTGATCTCGCGCGGGCCGACTCCGCGCTGCGACACCATGGCCGCCATGCTCGGCGTCCGTGGCTACGCTCTCTGCGTGATCCTGCGCGAAGATGTTCCCGAGACGGTACTGTTTATTGATTATGGATTATCGTCATCGGGTACAATCGAAGAGCCTTTATACAAACAGGAAGGGTATCTATGCAGCTTTCTGAGCAGCTTCTTCATACGACGATACGAATTGAAGCATCGCTTCCCTCAGGAGAGTGCTCGGTTGGAACTGGTTTCTTTTTCAAATTCTGCGATGACGGCAAGACATTTGTTCCTGCCGTCGTGACCAACAAACATGTGGTCAAGGGCGGATATGAATACCGGGTCATCTTCTCGCGAGCCGACGAGAACGGCAACTTGCTCAATATAAACGAGCGGCTGACCATGCGTGGCTCGGACAGCGATTGGATTTCGCATCCAGACGAGAACGTGGACTTGTGTGTACTGCCTATTGGCCCTGCTCTCAACGGTTTTATCCAGGCGGGTAAGCATCTGCTCACTATACCGCTCAGTCTGGAGCTGCTTCCGACGAAGACGCTGATTAAAGACATGGGCTGCATGGAAGAAGTGACCATGATCGGGTACCCCAACGGCATCTGGGACGAGGCCAACAACTTGCCAATCGTGCGCAGGGGAATCACGGCGACTCCCTACAGATACGATTATCGGGGCGAGAAGGAATTCTTAGTGGACATGGCTTGCTACCCGGGTTCAAGCGGTTCCCCTGTCTTCCTGTACAACGAGGGAACCTATCTCGAGAATGGCGCGGTCGTCGTGGGAAGCAGACTCTATCTGTTGGGCATTCTACGCGCTGTTCCCATTAGAAACGTTCTCGGTGATATCACCGTATCTACGATTGCTCACGTAAACGTTCAAGACATGTTGAACTTGGGCATCGTCATCAAGTCCGAACGCCTGAAAGACTTCGACCCAATCTTGAGAGAGCGCTTGAGTGTTCCAGAATAATATTTAGGTCGCCCGCCGCACGTGGCGTTGGCGCACCCGAGCGCTGCGGGCCTCGGTAGTCCGCGCCGAGTGCCGTCACCCGGCCTGTAGTGACCCTCACGTCATCGGTATGCCCGCGCCCCGGCCCTTCGCACACGGGTATGTCAGCCCCGCGGCCGGCGGGCGGCCAGCTGCCGGCCCGTTCGAAGCCCTACCTGAGTAGCTCGTTTGACCTGTATCGTTTTTTTCGGACACGCAGGCTGGAAGGACCGCGACACCGCGGTGCCTTAGACTGCATGTGGGCTGATAAACGAAAGGATTGCCGAATGGTCGCCAATCAGAAGAAGTACACCGACGGGATCAGGCGGGAGACCGCCGACTACGTCATCTCGACAGGGTGCCCATAGCCCAGGCCTGCGACGAGCTCGGGCTCAACGCCAAGACGGTTAACGACTGGGCGCTCAAGCGCCGGCGCGAGCTCTCCGGCGAGCCCGACCCGAGAGCCGAGGACCGCGAGCTGCGCGAGGCCAAGAAGCGAATATGCGAGCTCAAGATGGAGAATGCGTTCCTAAAAAAGCCGCTGCCTTCTTCGCCAAAGAGAAGCACTCTAGCCAAGTGCGGGCTCGTGTTGCCGGAGAAAGGTAGCTTCGCGCTGACCATGATGGCCGGGGTGCTGGGGGTGAGAAGGTCGGGCTACTGGAGCTGGGCATCGAACGGCTGCCCTGAGGACGACTGGTCCGAGGTCCACGACGCCGTGCGGCGCGTGTGGCTCGATCCGACAGG
>URVK01000021.1 GCA_900551305.1 uncultured Collinsella sp. | reverse complement strand
AAAATCCCACAGTACTGCTTACCCATCAGGACGGGCTCGCCATTGGGACCCGTGAAGCCGGCACGCAGGTTGAGCAGCGGATCGTGCGGAGCAATGCCCAGCTCGGCCGCCTGCTCGGTATTGGCACGAACGGCCTCGACCGTGCGGTAGCCAACCGAAACAATCGGCGTTCCGCCAACACGCTCGACCTCGGCAAAAATCGACTTGTCCTCAAGATCGGCCGTCAACAGCTCACGGTAGGCATCAAACGGCACAAAGATGTTCTCCTCAAAGATGGGCTCGCCGTCGGCCGTACGTACGCGCTTGATATGCAGCAGCAGCGCATCCTTCTGCAGGCCAAAGAACTCCATCTCGTTTTGGCGCGCCGGAACGATCTGGCGATCGATCACGTGCGCACCGGCCTTCATGCCGTTGCCGGCACACAGCGCGGTAAACGTCTGCAGCGTCGAGGCGTGAAACTGGCGATTGATGTGCGGCGTGGAGACAAAGGTGCCACGGCCCTGCTGCTTAACCAGGTAGCCATCGGAGCACAGCTCCTCGACGGCGCGGCGCACCGTAATGCGGCTCACGTCGTACTGCTCGGCTAGCTCAAGCTCGGACGGAATACGCTCCTTGGGTGCATAAACACCTTTCTCGATCGCATCCTTGATTTCGTCGTAAATCTGCTGGTAAAGCGGTGCATTTTTGGGCGCAGGCATATCTAATCACTCTTATCGAAATATCGAAATAACTAATACGTATATAACGTCTAGTTTCATATTACCTCATAATGATAAAACGATACACCCTCCCTACCAAAAAGCGACAGCTTCATTTTGGTAGGTTTTATCTGGGCAAACGAGAGCCTCTCGAAAGCAACGGGGCTTTCGGGGGGCTCGTTCGGATGGGTTGCGCAGGACCGGCAAAATGCCAATACCCTACTTGCCGTCGTCCTGCTGCAGGCTGTCCTGTTCGCTGAGGCGCGCCTGCCTGCTGGCCATGCGTGCGGGCTTGTCGGGATCGGGAACGGCCGTGGGCATGGGCTCGTCGACATGACCACCCCACCAGCCGCCCACAAAGTTGAGCGTGTGGAACACGTTGATCACGGCGCCGGGATCAACGTCGCACACCAGCTTGATAATGTCCTGACTCTCGTAGGTCGAGACAACGGTGTTCAGCAGGTACATCTTTTCGCGGCTGTATCCGCCGACGACCTCGGCGCAGCTAATGCCGTGCTGAAAATGGTTTACGTAGGCAGTCATGACCTCGTCTGCCTTGCGCGTCGTGATCTGCAGCGTCACGCGGTCGTAGCGACGATAGAAGCTGTCGATGGTCTTGGTCGAAATAAACTGGAACACGATGGAGTACGCCGCCTTGTCCCAGCCAAACATAAAGCCAAAGATCGCCAGGATAAAGCAGTTGAAACCAAAGATGACGCCCCAGATGGTCTTGCCCGTGTGGTTGGAAACCCACAGCGCGATAAAGTCGGTGCCGCCGGTGGATGCGCCGGATTTAAGCGCGATGGCAGCGCCCAGACCCGAGACCACGCCGCCAAAAATGATGAGCATGATCTTGTCGCCCAAAAACGGAGCGAAGTGAAAGACGTTGAGAAACAGCGATGAGAGCACGACCTGCATCATCGAGAAGATGACGAAGCGCTTGCTAATGCCGCTCCAACATAGGAGCGCCACGGGGATGTTGAGCGCGAGCATACCGAGCGAGATGTCGATGTGAACGCCGCCGAGTGAGGTAACGCGATCGAGCAGGACCGCGACGCCGGTAAGACCGCTCGGAAGCAGGTCGGCGGGTTGAATGAACGCCTGGATCAGGAATGTCTGGAGAACGGCGGAAATCGTGACCGCCACGGCAGTAATGGCGCGGCGGACGATGGTGAGACGACCGAGCACGAGCACGCGGTCCGTGAGCTGATCGATGGCGTTCGCCACGCGGGCTCCTTTCGAAGGCAAATCTAGTTGTGAGGCATGTCGGCGATTGTAGCACGGAGCGTGCGAGGGCGCTTCAATTCACCCTCCCTCGACAACCAAAGGGGGACCAGCAACCCCCACGACCAAAGGCCCAAATTACAAGTGAGTAGACTTTTTACGATCTGCAGAGCACACCCAAAACCGCCACCCCTGTGACCTGCGGTTTTACTAGAGCAGATGCACTTTGTGCTCGGCCTGCGCCAAAAAGTCTACTCACTTAGCCCGAATCGAAGCCAAACGGATCAAAATAGAAACCAAATTGAGCCAATCCACCGCAAAAACGTTTGAACCCGTGCTTCTCGCGGCGGATTGACGCTACAAAGCGGCCAAAATGTCGGTCAGATTATCGATAACGGCATCGGCTCGCGATTGATCGAGGTTGACACCCTCGTGCGGACGCAGCGCCAGGACGCGGGCGCCCGAGCGCTTGCCGGCCTCGATGCCCAAAGGCGAGTCCTCGATAACCAGGCACTCGGCAGGCTCCACCCCCAGCGCCTCCATGGCACGCAGGTAGATCTCGGGGTCGGGCTTAAACGCACTGCACTCGTGACCGCTGATGGTGTAGTCCAGCACATCGGCGATACCGGCAATCTCTACCAGCTCGTCAATGAGCTCACGATAAGACGAGCTCGCGATGGCACACTTCACGCCGCGCTCGTGCAGTGCGCGCATCACCGGCTCCGTCTGCTCGTTGAGCAGCTCGGCATACGGAACGGGGTGGTCCGGGCTGTAGACCTGCTTGTACTCCACGCGAAGGCGCTCGCGCAGCTCAACATCGTCGGGCACCAGCGCCTCCCAAATGGCCGGCTCGTTAGACCCCGAAAGATCGGGGATCTCGTCAAAGTGGAACCCCTTCTCCTCCATAAACGCCACGCGGCGGCGGTTGTAGAACCACTCGGTATCGACCAGCACGCCGTCCATGTCAAACAGCACTGCCTTGATCATACGCATCTCCTCCCACCTGCCAAAAAGGGACAGGTTTATTTTGGTAGGTTTTATCTGGGATTTGCGACGCGACAGACACGCCCTCCCCAGAACAAAAAAGGGGACGGGGCGCAAACCCCATCCCCTCTCAATCAACCCGTAAGGTCTACTTACTTGTGATTAGTAGGAAAGCTTCCACATGTAGCGACGCATGGTCAGCGGGTGCTGACGGGCCTCGGCGATCTGGTTGCCGTACTCGCGCATAACGGCGAGGTGCAGCAGCGGGTTGAAGTAGGTGATGACGCTCGCGGGCACGGCGTCAGCCAGACCGTAGTCCTTGGAGTCGATCAGAGCGACCTTGGCACCCATGCGCTCAAGGAAGGTGAGGGCGCGAGCGTCCATCGGACGGGTGGCGCCATCGGACATGAAGAAGACGTAGGGCTTACCCTCGGTGGAAACCTCGAACGGGCCGTGGAAGTACTCGCCGGTGTTGTAGGCGGCGGCGTCGATCCACTGCATCTCGGTGAACAGGAAGGCGGCGTGAGAATAAGCCATCTTCTCGGAGGCACCGGAAGCCATGAAGTAGATCATCTTGTCGTCCTTGAAGTCCTCGGCGAACTTCTTGGCGAGCTTCTTGCAGTGCTGAGCGGCGTTCTCGCAGAGATCGAAGATGTTGGTGAGGCCGGTGATCATGTCCTCGTAGTGGTCATAACCCTCGGTCTGCTGAAGGATCTCGAGAGCAAGAGCGATGGCGTAGCCGGGCTTCTCGCACTTGGCAGCGTAGTTGGCGTGGAAGCCGTGGACGATGACGTGGTCGGCGTCGACGGTCAGAGCGGAGCCAGCCTTGTTGGTGAGGGAGACGACCGGGCAGTTGTGCTTCTTGGCGGTCTTGTTGGCCTCGACGGTCTCGGGCGTGGAGCCACCGAGGGAGCAGGTGATCACGAAGGTGTGCTCGTTGACCCAGGAGGGCGTGTCGTAGTTGAACTCGTTAGCGGTGAAGATCTGAACGTTCAGCTTGTCCGTGTTGTTGGCCAGGAAGTACTTGGCGGGGTACAGGTCGGACATGGAAGCACCGCAGCCGACGAAGGCGACGCTGTGGATCTCGTGGTTGGACAGGACGTCAGCGACGATCTGCTTAGGGAGGTTAAGGTCGATCTCGTACATCTGACACATTCCTTTCGATTTTTGCGGCGCCACATTGCCGGGCGCACGCAGGGTTACCGTGATTTGGACCGAGTCGCCGGCCCGTTGAGGATGTGACAAAGGGACTGCCCTTTGTCACGTATAGGGATGGAAGCCTGCCTGGGGTATGGGATGCCAGGCAGGCTCCCCGGGGAAAGCGGTTAGACGCTTGGTCGCGACTAGGCCAGGATGCCGGCCGCGGAGAGGGCGATGCCGCCCACGATGGCGATCACGAGAAGCCAACCGGTGTTGACGTTCTTCTTGATGAGCCAGTACATAAGGCCGGTGAGGCCGAGGGAGATCATCTGAGGCATCATGCCGTCCAGGATGTCCTGGATAACGACGGTGCCCTCAGCGAACTGCAGCGGGGTGGTGGCGCCGATCAGCGTAGCGATCATGCCGCCCACGGACATAAGACCCACGATGCCGCAGACATACATGAGCTTCTCCATGAGGTCGCCGCCCTGAAGCTTGCTCAGGTACTCGTGACCGCCCTGATAGCCCATCTTGGCTGCGAACCAAGTGATCAGCACGGAGGGCACGATGGAAATGAGCATGGCCAGGATCGGGCCCATGATGGAGCCCTGCTGAGCCAGCTGAACGCCCAGGCCAAAGGCGATAACGCGGATGGTGCCCTGGAAGAAGGAGTCACCAATGCCGGAAAGCGGACCCATAAGGGAGGTCTTGACCGCGTTGATCGAATCGGGATCGAAGTTCTCGGGATCCTTGGCGTACTCCTCCTCCATGGAGGCGGCGAGGCCCAGGATGAAAGCGCTCGTCTGCGGGGTGCAGTTGTAGAACGCCATGTGACGGTGGTAAGCCTCTTTCTTAGCAGCGAGCTGCTTGGGGTCGGACTCATCCGGATAGAGGCGATCGAGCGTGGGAACCATGCCGTAGAGGAAGCCCATGTTCATCTGACGCTCGTAGTTCCAAGAGGCCTGGATGGCCCAGGAGCGCCAGAAGAACTGGCTGACCTTCTTGTTCAGGGACACGTCCTTGGTTGCGGTTGCCATAGTGTGTTCCTCCTTAGTCTTCGTCGTCTTCGAGCGGATCGTAGTCGGAATCGACACCGGCGGCTGCATGGGAACCGTTGAACTTGAAGCCCATGAAGACGACAGCCAGGCACACACCGATCAGAGCGACCGCGATGACGGACAGGTTGAGGTAAGCGGCGAGCAGGAAACCGATGAACAGGAACGGAGTCATACCCTTCTTGATCATCATGGTGAGCAGCAGGGCCAAGCCGTAGGCGGTCATGATCTTGGTCGAAACGTTAAGACCAGTGGACAGCCACTCGGGAACCATGTTGACGATGGCCTGAACCAGGTCGGTGCCAACAAAGACGGCGAGGAAGATCGGCAGGAAGTACATGACGGCGTACAGACCGGAGCCGGCGCAGATGTGCATACGGTAGGCGGTCTTGAACTTTCCGTTATCGATCGCGTTATCTGCCACATGGGTGAGGGCGGCGATGATGGAACGGAACACGATGCCGAGGAGCTGACCCAGGACGGCGACCGGGATGGCGATCGTCATGGCGGTCTCGGCGGAAGCATCGGTCAGGCACGCAAAGGCAGCGGCCACGATGCCGCCCAGGACCATATCGGGCGGAACGGCGGCGCCGACCTGCACCAGGCCCATGGACACGAGCTCGACGGCGGCACCGACAGCAAGACCGGTGGGCACATCGCCCAGCAGCAGACCGACGAGCGTAGCGCCAACGAGGGGCTGCTCGAAGTTAAGACGACCGAGCAGGCGGGAGTCCCACATGCAGAACACGCCGACGAGGCCGACGAGCACCGCACTGATGAACGTATTCATACCCTTCTCCTTTCAGTCAGGCAAAAGCCTGGTTGATTACAGCTTGGCGTCGATGTCGACGCTCTGATACGTAGGGGTCTGCTGGACGTAGAGCTTGATGCCCATGTCGAGCAGTTGGTTGACGTCGGCCTTCTGGTTGGCGTCGAGGAAGACGGAGCTGTCCTTGCCGCCGACCTGATCGGCACCGTCGTGGTTGGCGGTGGCGCCCAGGTTGATGGCGTCGAGCTTGTAGCCCTGGCAGAACTGCAGCATCTCGGCAGTGTTGCCAAAGACGAACATGACGCGCTCGCCGAGGGTGTTGAGCTTGTCCATCTTGGCGAGGGCACGCTCGACGGTGAAGACGTTCAGGCGCACGCCCTGGGGCTTGGCCAGCTTAAGAGCGCCCTTCTTGATGTCATCGTTGGCGGCGGCGTTGTCGACGACGATAATGCGCTCGGCCTGAACCTTGGTGGTCCAGGTAAAGACGACCTGGCCGTGCAGCAGACGGTAGTCAAGACGTGCGAGGACGATCTTGGCGGGACCGGAGCTGTGACGGGACGCCTTGGCCTTCTTGGCGGGAGCCGCGGCAGCCTCGACCGGTGCGTTGGGGTTGGTCAGACCGGTGCGGGCCTCGTTGATGAGGGCTGCGAGCTCGACACCCTTGACGGGGACGGGGCTCATAGCGAGCGTGAGCGCCAGCGGGATGTTGAAACCGCTGACAACCGTGAACTTCGTGCCGTTCTTGGAAAGCTCGACCATGCTGTTGTTGACCGAGCTGCCGAGCATATCGGTCAGCACATAGACGGTGTCGTCCGCGTTGAACGTGGCGATCATGGCGTCCACCTTATTGGTGATGGGCTCCTTGTCGTCACGAGCAAGCGACACGACGTGGACGTTCGACACGTCGCCGAGAACCATCTCGAGCGTGTCTTTGGCGCCTGCGGCCAGGCCGCCATGAGATGCGAGAATGATCTGATTCATCTTGCCTCCTCCTTTTCGTTATGGTCATTATAACGTCTTATACGTTGCTTATATTGCTAATTAGTATAAAGACCGTTCGCGGGTGAAAATCGACCGTTGACGGGTTTAACGTACTCGAAACGTTGGGCTGGGTAGGCCGGCGCTAGCTGGATAACCCCAGGTCAGACCCTGCGCGCAATCCCCTATCGCACGAAGTACCAGGGGCTTTCCTGCACGGTGGGCTCCAGCGCGATGCCGGTGCGCTCGCGGAACAGATCCATGTCCTGCGATTTCTCCGTCCACCACGCGTTGGGCTTAAAGGTCATGCTCTCAACGATATGGCCGACAAAGGCACTGTTGCGCAGCTTGGAGAAATCGGTGTTCATGATCAGGATGGACGCGAGCACCAGCACGATGCCCAGGACTTTGATCGCGCCGGCGGGCTCGGCATAGATGCCAATACCGACCAAAACGGTCGCCACGGTTTCAAACGAAGCCACGACCGGCACCTTCGACGTCTCAAGATCCATCGAAAGGCCCTGCATATAGAAGATGTACGCAAGAGCCGTCGGAATAAAGCCAAAGCCCGCGAACAGCAGAATGAGCTGCGGGGACATTGCCGCGGCCACATCGGACCACGGAGCCGAAAGCACTGCCATAAAGCATCCGCCAAAGACAAAGCCCCAAAACGTCACCGCCAGAGGATGCAGCGTCTTGGTGGCCATGCGACTAAACACAGCCAGTAGCGCACCGCAAAGTCCGGCGATCACGCCCGACACGACGCCCCAAGCCGAGAAATGGAAACCAGACAGGTCGCCGCTCGTCACCGCGAGCACGCAACCCACAATGTTAAAGACGATGGCGACGAGTTTGTTGGGGGTCACGTCCTCGCGATAAAGCACGCGGCCGAGCACGACGCCAAACACCGGCGAGGTGTAAAGCAGCACCGAGGCCGTGGACATGCCCACCTCGCCCATGCACTCGTAATAAAGCGTGTTAGCAGTGGCGAGGCCGATAATGCCAAGAAGCGCGCAGGGAACAAGCTCTTTAGGACTTGCCTTGAACAGTGCCATGGGACCCGAGGCTTTTCCCTCACGAGCACCTCCCTGGCAACCCATAAATGCCAAGACCGGAGCCATTAAGACGGCACCCGACAACAGGCGAAAGGCCGCCATGCTCTGAGACGAAACACCCAGGGCCGATATTCCGTTAACAAAGATTCCGATGGTGCCCCACATAAGCGCGGCGATCAGCACCAGCACATAGCCCAGATTGCTTTTCTTCAACGCAGCCTCCTCGGTATTGTTTCCAATATGTTTCATACTACGTTATAGTCGTTATATACATTTTTCAAGACACAAATCGGCGAGCGGAAAAATCTGCTCTACCGCTACAACCCATTGGTGCAAAGGGGTCAGGTTCATATGCGCCAACTTGGTGCAAAGTAACCTGTCCCCAATGACTAGGACTGTCCCCAAGTGCCGAACGTCTCCAAGTGCCGCATCTGGGCCAAGGCGACGCCGATGCTTTGGCAACGCCAGCGAAAACCCACCTGAGCGAGCAAGGTGCCTTGAAGCGAAGCGGCATTGACCTTCTGGTCATGCCGCTGAAGCTGAAAGGCAGATTGCCGCTCAGGTGGGTTTGCAGCGTCGAGCCGTTACGCGGTTTGGTAAAACCGCGTAACTAATACTCAAGCTTCCACATGTAGCGGCGCGTCATGTAGTCCTTGTGGGTGACGGCAGAGAGCGCACGCATGTACACGTTGTTGAGGATCGGGGCAAAGATCAGGTGGTTGAAGTACTCGCTCACGCTGTCCTTGATGTCGTTGAGGCCGAGCTCCTTGGCGTCGAGCTGATAGCCGCGCTCGCCCCCGTACTGGTTGACGAAGCGGATACCGCGCTCGTCGTTGCAGCGGCTGCGGCCGACGCCGATGAGCTGGAACAGCGAGGTGCGCTTGTCCAGAATCTCGAAGGGGCCGTGGAAGAAGTCGCAGGTGTTGATGGTGCAGGAGTCGATCTGCAGCATCTCCTGCACGTTGCAGATGCTAAAGACGTAGGCAGCACCAAAGAGCGGGCCCTGGGCCATGACGTTAATGCAGGGCTTGTCGGCGTTCTGCTCGGCCCACTTGGCGGCAAGCGGACGGGTGTACTCGACGGCCTTACGATAGATGGGGTCAACCAGGTCGAAGGCGGCCATAGCGGTCTCGTACTCGGCATAGCCCTCGGTCTGCTGCGTAAGCTCCATGGCGATCATGGTCACGACGGCGGAGTTGGTGCGGCCCATGCAGGACTCGTCGACGGCCAGGCTGTCGTACTGAATCTTGTAGTCGCAGACCTCGGTGAGGCCGGACTCGTCAACATAGATGGCGATGGTGCTGGCGCCGTGGTCCTTGGCGACCTGGGCGGCAACGATGGTCTCCTTGGTGCCGCGCATGGACACGACGACGGCCAGGGTGTTCTCGTTGACGTAGGCCGGGGTGGCGTGCACGAACTCGTTGCTGGTGTAGCTGGAGCTCACGACCTGCGTGGCCTCGTGCTCCATAAAGTACTGGGCAGGATAGTTGCCGCCGTTGGATCCGCCAGCGCCAATCCACACAACGCGCTTGATGCCGCCCTTGTCTGCCTTGTCAGCCAAAACCTGGGAGACGACATCCTTAACCTGTTCCTGAGTAGTCATCGTGCATCAGCCTTTCTTCTCGTTTGATGCTCATCACAGGCATACAAGTTACATACATATTTTGGTTATGTCGACTAGTTGTATGCTATATTTGTCTTAGAAAATTTGCTAATACGGTTTTCGATAACTTGCTACCAGCGGTTTTGTTGTTGTATTGAATACATGCTTGCTTAGTTAAGCATACAAGTTAGATATAGGTTGGCAATATGGGCGTCTCATCTAAAAAGAAACTGGCCCAATACGAGCGCTTGGCGGGCATGCTGCGTGACCGCATCGCCGCCGGCGTCTACGCGCGCGAAGACAAGCTGCCGTCCGAGATGGAACTCATGGACGAATCGGGGCTGTCGCGCAGCACCGTACGCCACGCCCTTAAGGTGCTCGTTGATGAGGGCCTGGTGCGCACCGAGCGCGGGCGTGGCGCCTTTGTGGCCGACACGCCGGCGCTCCACGAGAACAACCTGGTGTTTTCGAGCTACACGACACAGGTCCAGGGCCAGGGTATGAAGCCCACCACGCGCACGGTGGACTCGGGCTTTGCCAAGGCCGCGGGCAATGCGGCCAAGTTCTTCGATGTCGCCGTGGGCAGCAAGCTCGTCAAACTTGTCCGACTGCGTTATCTGGACGATGCGCCGCTGTGCCTGGAGACCACCTACCTGCCGCCAAGCTTCGAGACGCTCATCGATCGCGATATCAACGGTTCGCTCTACGCCACGCTGCGCCAGGAATTCCATCGCGCGCCGGCACAGGGACACAAGACCTTTGAGGTGTGCTATGCCTCGCAAAACGAGGCGTTTTTGCTCAACGTTGAGCGCGGGCAGGCGCTGATCCTGATCACCGACTACGTCTACGACACCGACGGCCGACCGCTCCATGTCTCCAAGCGCATCCAGCGCACCGACCGTGCCAAATACACCGAGCCCATCGGCTAACCTGCCAAAATAAACCTGCCCCTAAATGGTAGGTTTGGGGAGGTCGGGGAACCAGATTGGTTTGGGTTGGTTGGGTGTGCGCTCGGCAAGGACCAGCTCCATCCAGCACATGTCGTACCAGCGGCCGAACTTTTGGGCGCAGCGGTCGAAGGCACCCACCAGGCGATACCCCATATGGGCATGGAAGTCCTGGCTATTGTGCGTTAGATACTCGTCGTCCTTGTCGTGCGGCACGGCGATGAGCGCGCACATATTGGTGATGCCCATCGCGATCAGGCACCGCTTGAGCGCATCGTGCAGCTTGCGACCCAGCCCGCCATGGCGCACATCGCGTGCCAGGTAGATCGATGTCTCGACCGACCAGTCGTATGCCTCGCGGCTGTTAAGCGGACTCACGTAGGCATAGCCTACCGGACGCCCGTCCAACTCCATCACCAAATACGGATAGCGCTTGAGCGTACGCTCAATACGCCCGGCGAACTCCTCAACGCTCGGCACCTCGTATTCGCAGGTAATCGCCGTCTGGCGCACATACGGCTCATAGATGGCAAGCAACGCCGGCGCATCATCGGGCGTCGCCAGGCGAATCGTCGGCTCGGACATCTCGGTCATACAACCCTTCCCCCTCAAAAACAGAGGCCGCCTTGCGCCAAACCCAGCGCAAGGCGGCCCCCCGTCATTACATCAGGCTACAGGACAGCCGCCAACGCGTCGATATCCTCCTGCGTCGTGGCCCAGCTGGTGCAAAAGCGCACCACCGTGTGGGTCTCGTCGTACTTTTCCCAGTACTCGATCGCCGCATGCTCGCGAATGCGCGCCATGTCCTCGTTGGGCAGAATCACGAACTGCTGGTTAGTCGGCGTCTCCAAGAAGAACCGGTAGCCGTGCTCGTGCAGCACGCGACGAAGCGCCTGCGCGGTCTCAATCGCCTGGCGACCAATCTCAAAATACAGGCCGTCGGTAAAGAGCGCCTCAAACTGCACGCCCGTCAGGCGGCCCTTGGCCAACAGCGCGCCGTGCTGCTTAATACGCGGAATGGGATGCGCCGGGGCGCGCATGCCGCAGAACACCACAGCCTCGCCGCAGAGCGCGCCGCACTTGGTGCCGCCGATGTAGAACACGTCGCACAGCTGCGCCAGCTCGGGCAGGGTAATGTCGCACTCATCGGCCGCCAGCGCATAGGCCAGGCGGGCGCCATCCACAAACAGCGGAATCTCGCGCTTCTGGCACACTGCGTGAATCGCCGCGAGCTCGGCCTTGGAGTACAGCGTGCCGTACTCGGTCGATAGGCTCACGTACACGGCACCCGGGAACACCGTGTGCTCGTAGCTCTCGTTTTCGTAGAACACCTGGATATAGTTCTCGAGGTCCTCGGCGTGCATCTTGCCCTCGTAGCCGGGGATGGTGAGCACCTTGTGGCCGCCAAACTCGAGGGCCCCCGCCTCGTGGCAGGCAACGTGGCCAGTCTCGGCAGCAACGACGCCCTCGTACGGCGCAAGCAGCATGTCGATCACCGTCGCGTTAGCCTGCGTGCCGCCCACCAGGAAAAACACGTCGGCGTCAGGCGCCTGGCAGGCCTCGCGAATAAGTTGCTTGGCACGCTCGGTATGTGCATCGGTACCGTAGCCGGGCTGCGGCTCCATATTGGTGTCGACGAGCGCCTGCAGCACCGCTGGGTGTGCGCCGTGGGAATAGTCGTTGTTGAACGCGAGCATGGCAATCCTCTCTTACCGGGTATCGGCCAGATGATTCAAACGGAGCTATTGTACGCCGCTGGGATAGGCAATGCGCGCGGCAAGGCACTCAAGTGCCAGTACCAGAGCAAAACCGCAGCTCACGTCACTCAAAAAGTGCGCTCCGATCACGATGCGGCCAAACGCGACGAGCGCCGCGACCACAGCCGCCGTCCAAAAGACCACACGACGGCGCGACGGCTTTTCCTTAAAGGCCGTCGCGGGAAGCCCAGCGAGCATGAGGCCGATTGCCGCGTGCGCCGTGTGTCCGCTCGCAAACGACTTAAAGCCGTCCTTGACTACACCGGCGGCAATATAGGCCCACTTGTCGGGGTTGCCGATCACCCACCACGGCTGAAACTCGAGTCCCTGCGTCACCTCGATCACGCGCATGCGTGGGCGCGACCACAGCGGCTTGACAATCACGTTGAGGATGATGGCCTGAGCGACCCACACGACAAGCACCATCAACGCCCAGCGCGTGAGTTCGTCGGGCTCGGTCGTGCGCGTGAGGCGATAGACGACAAGGTTAGCGGCGATGACCAGCACAAACGTCAGCACCAACTGAACCGCGATGAGTTTGCCGCCAACCCGCAGGGACGAAACGATCTCGTAGCCGGCAAGGCCAATGTTGACGAGGATGCCGAGCACGGCGAGCCATTTGCTCCCCCTGGAGTCGGGACGCACCGCGCGCACGAGCATAACGCCCGCGATGCTCGCCGTCAGCTCAAACGGCAGCTCGCCGGCGGGCCCGCTAAAACTCACTTATG
>URVK01000020.1 GCA_900551305.1 uncultured Collinsella sp. | reverse complement strand
TGCGATTTTCGCCCATATAGTACGAACGGCCGAGCAGCTGATAGCTGCCGCAGATGGCGAGCAGCGAGCCGCCGTCCTCAACATAGGCCGCAACCTTGTCTTTTTGAGCGAGCAGCTCGTGTGCCACAGCCAACTGATCGCGGTCGGAGCCGCCGCCCATCATGACGATATCGGCATGATGCAGATCGAGCGACTCGCCCATACGGACCTCGTCCACGCGCACGGGAATGCCGCGCCAGGCGCAGCGGCGCTCGAGAGCGATGACGTTGCCGCCGTCGCCGTAGAGGTTGAGGGCATCGGGGTACAGATAGACGATGCGCAGCGGGCGCGAAAGCTCGGTCGGCGCGACGCCGACGGGGACAGCGCTCCCATCGGCGCGTGTTACGGCGCAGGAGGCAACCGAGCTCGCATCGGTATCCTTAAGCCCGTCGAGCTCCTTGACCAGCGGCGGAAAGGCCGTGTAGTTGGCGACGGCGTAGAAAGTGTCGCCAGCCTCCTCGTCTGCCACGGCGCCGATTGCCTGCTCGATATTCGAGATGATGGCGGCGTCGATGCCGGCGTACTTGAGGCGCACCTGCATGTCGTGCGCGCGCGTGCCGCCAGCAAAGGCGACAAGCCCCGTTGTGTCGGCGATGCGCTCAAAGTCGACGTCGTAAATCCACGATACATCGTGGCCGTCGGCATCGTTGTCGTTGAGGAAGAAAGCGCAGAGCCTGCCACCTGCTGTTTTAATGGACTGGATCTGGCGATCGAAGCCTACGGGATTCTTGGCCAGGTTTGCCTCGACGGTACGGCCGGCGATCTCCCAGCGGCCCATCCGCCCGCCGGCGGGGATGTAGGCATCGAGCGTGGGCTGCAGATGCGCCGCGTCCACGCCCAGCTCGTGGGCGGCGAAGAAGGCTGCGGCTACGTTGTAAACCATATATAGGCCGTTGTAGCGCGTGGCGATGTGTACGGCAGCCGCGTCGGACGCAGATCCAAAGACCAGGTCAAAGCCGTAGCCGTCGCAGCCGAGCTCCACGCCCGTCACACGGCGGACCAGTGCGGGGCGTGCCCAACCGCACGAGGGGCAATGGTAGGCGCCGAGTTGACCATACTGCACATAGTCGTACTCCAACGGGGCGTTGCACTGCGAGCAAAAGCGCGAGTCGCTAATACGGTCGGACTCGGTGTTGGTGGCGCCGTCGATGCCAAAGGCGATGCTTGCATTGGGAACGCGTGCGGCGATCGCGGCACACAGCGGGTCGTCTGCGTTGTAGATGAGCGTTGTCGTTGGAGAGAGCTCCAACGCATGGGCGATGACGTCTTGGGTATGGTCGATCTCGCCATAGCGATCCAGCTGGTCACGGAACAGGTTGAGCAGCACGAAGTACGTCGGCTTGAGCTTGGGCAGAACGCGTACGGTGTAAAGCTCATCGCACTCAAAAACGCCCACGCGCTTGCCGCCGCCGGCTCGCTTGAGGCCGCTGCGCGCCTCGAGCAGTGCACCCACCACGCCCGGCTCCATGTTGTTGCCGGCGCGGTTGCATACCACGGTGGCGCCGCTGGCGGCAACGGCGTCGGCGATGAGGTTGGAGGTGGTGGTCTTGCCATTAGTACCGGTGATCACCACGCTGCGGTCGACAAGGCCGGCGAGGTCGCTCAGCAGCTCGGGGTCGATCTTCATGGCGATGCGGCCGGGGAGTACGCCGCCCTGGCGCTTAAGGACGGAGCGCAGCCCCCAGCGGGCGATATCGCTCGAGGTGCAGGCGAGAGATGAGCGGAAGTTCATGAAGCCGTTCCTAACGTGAATGACATGGTCGTGACGTTTGTGCCGTTAAAAGCCGTAACGGCGCGCAAATTCCTGGGCAAGCTGCGATACGTCTTCGCAAGCGTTGGCCCAGGGGGCAAAGTCGGGAGTATCCGAGATGATGCCGTCGGCCTCCCAAACTGCCTGATGCGAAAGGTCCCAGGGGTCGTGCGGTTCGGGCCGGCAGGGAAGGTACGGTGTCTGATACATGGGGTTCAGCAAAAAGAACGCGCCGCCCTCGCAGCGGTTGGCAAACTCGCGCAGAGCGCGTGTCGCCGGGCGCATCTTGTTTGTTTTGAACAACAGGATCGTGCGGGCGAGTAGGTACCAGGGGGAGCTCTCGAGGGCATCGGCCCCCATCTGCTCCTCGAGCTGGTGGGCCAGGGCAAAAAAGCCGTCCTCGTCTTCCAGGCGAGCGAGGGCGAGTAGCACGGTGCCTGCAGCTCGGGTGGGATAGCCTTCCGCCTTAAGAACGCGGCGAGAATAGTTGGCGGCAGCACGGTAGCGAGCGCTCGCCATGCACAGCTGCGAGATGGCCTCGAGCGTGTGGAGCCACCCGATAAGAGCCGGCTCCTGTTGTTGCGGGCTCGCTTAGGGTGAGATCGGCCGCCGTCACGCCGTCCGTCAAAACCTTGTTGGCCCAGTAGTGCGGGGCCTCCATGTCGAACCCGGGCACGCTTTGCTGCAAGTAATCGGCCGTGGTCGCCTCGAGCTTCATCAGGTCGCCTAGACAGGCGTCGACGGGCGTGTCCGCCAAAATGATGGCGAGCAGCTGGGCATCGAGGACATACGCATCGACGCGGACGATTTTGAGTAGCTCATCGCGCATATCGTCGAACAGGCGGTTGCGCGTCTGCTCAAACTCCTCATCGCTGCCCATGTCCTCGATGCGATGGAGCTCGTCGAGCAGGTGGCGGTGGACGCCTGCATAGGACAGCAGTGCCTGGGCATGCTCGGTCTGCGCA
This sequence comes from uncultured Collinsella sp., assembly GCA_900551305.1. Taxonomy (GTDB): domain Bacteria; phylum Actinomycetota; class Coriobacteriia; order Coriobacteriales; family Coriobacteriaceae; genus Collinsella. Next base: position 10,658 of record URVK01000020.1, on the reverse strand, counting down.
TACTTATGAGGGTTGACGCTCACGTCGTTATGGACAAGCTCGCGTGCTGCATCGGTGAGTTCGGGGTGCGACGCAAGGTAGGCGCGCTCCAGGTAGACGGGGATGTAGACGCTCGGATCCATTAGAGGTCTCCTCCCTTAAACGGCAAGCCCTGCTCGGCCGCCCGCAGGATGCGCTCGTCGATCTGGGAGCGGACGATATCGTTGGTGGCGACCCAGGCAGCGAAGCTGGCGTTGTCGGGGGCGCCCAAGCCCTCCTGCAGTACCGGCGTCGCCTCGGACAGCGCAAGGACAAGCTCGTCGGTGGAGCCCACGCCCACGTTGACGCGGGCATAGACGCCATCGGGAAACTCGGTTTGGAAGTAGAGTGCTTCGGCCGCGTGCGGGCATGAGCGCACCAGGATGCGCAAGTAGCGCTCGGCACCCTCGTAGTCCAGCTCGCGCCAGGCAGCGCTCATCAGCGCGATGAGCGTCCACGGGTCCAAGTCGCGCTCCGCGTCCTTGGGACGACGGCGTAGCGGCGTGTTAGCGAGATAGGGGACGGAGTGGGCAGAGCGAAAGCACTTGAGCTCCTCGGCGGGGTATTCGAGCTTTGCCATGGCGAGCATCGCGGTGTGACGGACGCCGGCCGGATCGTTGGGGGCAAAGTCGAGGCTGCGGTTTGCGGCTTCGAGCGACATGCGATAGCGGCCGCTAATGAGGGCGCGCGACGCAAGGGCGGCAAGCCAGCGCAGATAGGGGCGGCGCATAAGGTCGCCTGCGGCCTCGCGCTCGTAGGGGTCCTGCGCCGAGGCGATCTTGAGCGCCAGATCATGCTCGACTTCATCGCGCTTGGATACCAAGTACTGTACGTACTCCTCGTTGGAGTTGGCGGTGAGGGCGATCAACATGCGCTGGGCATCCCAGTTGGTGGGGTCGAGCGCGGCTGCCTCGCGAAGCATGTTCTCGGCAGCGGCCTCTTCTTGCTCTGCCTGGGTATCGTCAGGGATAAAGGGAATGCGGTAGTCGACAGCCTCGACCACCTTGGCAATGAGGTGCCCGGCGCGGTCGCGGTCGTGCACGATGAGCGGCGCGGGGTTGCGGGTGAATTGTTCCATCAGACGCTCTACGGCGGCACCGTCGGTGAGCGGGATATTGTCGCGGCGCAAGGCCTCAAGAACGAGGCGATGGCAATCCTCTTGAATGGGATCGAATGCCATGGGGCCTCCTTTGCTGCGGTTAGGGTTCAAATGTCTCTATATAAGGTTCTAGTTTACCCGCATGTGGCACACCGGGGGTGCCGCACTTGGACATGCACCTTTGCACCACGAAGACGGATGTCGCACAAATGTCGGCACCTTGGACGACTGAGTGGTATCACGGTGCCGCAAACGGTCGATTTTTGGCGGCGAACGGGGCACATTTTGGAGGGGCACAGTCCTGCCCGGGATATGTGGTCAACCTTGATAAAACGTTTGCCCAGCTTGGGAGTATGAATGCCCCACAAGGGTCTTCAGGGATAGAAAAAACGTTTCATCATTGTCGGCTTTAGGTGAATAACTGACCAACCAGAACGGTAAAATAGTGTTTGTCTGAGCGTTGAGACGTTTAGACATCGCGCATTGTCATCGCCGGCAACGCGCAAACCGGTCCTAACGGAGCCAATTGGGTGCTCCGTTATATACGCAAGTCTAAGAGGGGCTTGTTTAGGAGGCACAGTATGGGACGTTTTACCAATCCTCGCGATCTGTACTTTGGTGAGGGCGCTCGCCACGAGGTGAAGAACCTCAAGGGCAAGAAGGCCATCATCGTTTCTGGCGGCAGCTCTATGCGCCGCGGCGGGTTCCTGCAGGACGTTGAGGCCGACCTCAAAGAGGGCGGCTTCGAGGTCAAGCTGTTCGAGGGCGTCGAGTCCGACCCGTCCATCGAGACGGTCATGAAGGGCGCCGAGGCCATGCGCGAGTTCGAGCCCGACTGGATTATCGCCATCGGCGGCGGCTCGCCCATCGATGCCGCTAAGGCCATGTGGGTCTTCTACGAGTATCCCGAGGAGTCCTTCGATAACATCATCCAGCCGTTCAGCTTCCCTGAGCTGCGTCAGAAGGCTCATTTCTGCGCCATCTCCTCTACCTCCGGCACCGCTACCGAGGTCACCGCGTTCTCCGTCATTACCGACTACGCCAAGGGCATCAAGTACCCGCTGGCCGACTTCAACATCACCCCTGATGTCGCCATCGTCGACCCCGAGCTCACCTACACCATGCCCGCCAAGCTGTGCGCTCACACCGGCATGGATGCTCTGACCCACTGCATGGAGGCCTACGTTTCCACCTGCGCCTCTATGTTCACCGACGCCAACGCCCTGCACGGCATCCGCGAGATCGTCGAGTGGCTGCCCAAGTCCTATGCTGGCGACCATGAGGCCCGTCAGCACATGCACGAGGCTCAGTGCATCGCCGGTATCGCCTTCTCCTCGGGCCTGCTCGGCATCGTTCACTCCATGGCTCACAAGACCGGTGCTGCCTTCGAGAACGGCCACATCATCCACGGTGCCGCTAACGCCATGTACCTGGGCAAGGTCATCCAGTGGAACTCCAAGGATCCCCGTGCTGCCGAGCGTTACGCTTACGTGGCCAAGGAGATCCTGCACCTTCCCGGCGAGACCAACGAGGAGCTCATCGCTGCGCTCGTCCAGAAGATCCGCGACCTCAACGACCAGCTCAACATTCCGCAGTCCATCAAGGATTACGCGAATGGTGGCGTGAAGGTCGACGCCGAGAACCCGCAGATGGTTTCCGAGGAGGAGTTCCTCGCCAAGCTGCCCGAGATCGCCGCGAACGCCGAGCAGGACGCCTGCACGCCCGAGAACCCGCGTGAGACCAAGGCTGCCGACTTCGAGAAGATCCTCAAGGCCTGCTACTACGACACCGACATCGATTTCTAATCGACTCTTGTTATCGTAACGAGGGGCTCCGCACGTATCCGTACGGAGCCCCTTTCTTTTTTAGAGAATGGGATAGTTATGGCTGCAATTTTCAATAGCCCCAGCAAGTACATCCAGGGTCCGGACGAGCTGGCCAAGCTCGGCTCCTATGTCGAGCCGCTCGGCGCTAAGGCCCTCGTCATCGTGACGCCTTCGGGCAAGAAGCGCGTCGGTGCCAAGATCGAGGGCGGCTTTGCCGAGGCCAAGGCCGAGCTGCTGTTTGAGGACTTTAACGGCGAGTGCTCCAAGGGCGAGGTCGATCGCCTGGTTGCGCTCGCTCGCGACAACGGTTGCGACATCATCGTCGGCGTCGGTGGCGGCAAGATCCTCGACACCGCGAAGGCCGTCGCCTATTACCTGGAGTCCCCGGTTATCATTTGCCCCACCATTGCCTCGACCGATGCACCGTGCTCGGCACTTTCGGTGCTTTACACCGATGACGGCCAGTTTGATAAGTACCTCTTCCTTAAGGCAAACCCCAATATCGTCCTGATGGATACGACGGTTATCGCGGCGAGTCCGGTGCGCCTGACGGTTTCCGGTATGGGCGATGCGCTCGCAACCTATTTCGAGGCTCAGGCGACGCACGATGCCGACGGCGGCACCTGCGCCGGCGGCAAGGGCGGAATGGCCGGTCTGGCGCTCGCCAAGCTCTGCTACGAGACGCTTATGGCCGATGGCGTCAAGGCCAAGGTCGCGCTGGGGAAGGGCGCGCTCACGCCTGCCGTCGAGCACATCATCGAGGCCAATACGCTGCTTTCGGGCATTGGCTTTGAGAGCTCGGGCCTTGCCGCTGCTCATGCCATCCACAATGGTCTGACGATGCTGCCCGAGTGCCACGGCATGTATCACGGCGAGAAGGTCGCCTTCGGCACTATCGTCCAGCTGGTACTCGAGGATGCCCCGACCGAGAAGCTCGAGGAAGTCTTGGGCTTCTGCATTGAGCTTGGCCTGCCGGTCACGATGAAGGAACTTGGCGTTGCCGAGCTTACGCGCGAGCAGGCCATGATTGTTGCCGAGGCCGCCTGCGCACCCGATGACACCATGTGCAACATGCCCTTTGAGGTGACGCCCGAGATGGTCGCAAACGCCATCCTGGGTGCCGACGCGCTGGGCCACTACTATCTCATGGATGAGTAAATCAAGCTAAGGAAGGGGCAAAGCTAACAGATGACTTTGCCCCTTTTTGCTATGGTGCAAACTAACCTGGCCCCTTCGCACCAAGTTGGTGCAAAGGGGCCAGGTTACTTTGCACCAATCGTTGTTTGATGAAGGGCGGATTCTCGTATGGCGCTTCCTATGGTTTACGGCGGTCCCGGCCGGTATGTTCAGGGGCCGGGCGAACTGTCGCGTCAAGGCAGGTATTTGTCATGGTTGGGCTGCGCTGCCTATGTCTTGTTTGACCAGGGCACCGAGGATCGGCTGTGCAGGCAGATCGTCGATGGATTTCTGGACGAAGATCTAAGCGAGCCGTTCTTTAAGATTTATGACGGTCCGTGTACGGAAGAGGCCGTTGTCGAAATGGCTAAGGAAGCCCAGGCCGAGTATTGCGACATGGTAGTGGGTATTGGCGGCGGCAAAATGCTCGATATCGCCAAGGCCGTTGCGTTTTATGCCGAGTTGCCGTTGTGCGTATGCCCCACGGCGGCATCGATGGACGGTCCGTGCAGCGAGATTTCCGATGCCGATTTGCAGGGTGTTGCAGATGCGGTCTTTAGAAACGAGCGCAATATGGCTAACGAACAGGCCAAGGTGACCAAACTAAAGCTCGTGCAGTTCATGTGCGAGGCATAGTTTGGCGCTTGATTGACCTTGTGCAATCGAGGCGGCGATGGGCCATGGGCTATTTGCCGCAAAGATGCGCCGCGTGTAATTTGCCCGAGGCGTGGGCCGATAGCGTATCATTATTTCTTGCTTGTTTGCACTGCTCAGGGAGGGGCCGCGCATGGCGCAGGAACACGATCTGTTTGATGACATTATCGAGATCAGCAAGGGTTTCGACTTTCTTAAAAACCCGCTTGGCGGTGTGACCGATGCACTCGATCCGTCGGCACCGCAGTGGAATCCTGCCGACTACAAGGAGCGTCCGCGCGGCAACACCATTCCGTGCTTGACCTGCAAAAACGAGAAGAGCGCCTGCACCGCGTGCATGGACGTGTGCCCGGTCAACGCTATCGAGGTCGAGGAAGACGCCATCGAGATCCTCGACTCCTGTCGCAAGTGCGGCCTGCGCCCCGCTGCCTGTCCGACCGAGGCGATCATCTCGCCGCGCCTGGCGCCCAAAAACCTGTATGACGATATCGTCTCTGCTGCTACGAGCCACGAGACCGCCTACGTTACCTGCACGCGCGCCCTTAAGCGCATGCCGCGCGAAAACGAGGTCGTCGTCGCCTGCGTGGGCGATATTACTGCCGAGACCTGGTTCTCGGTGCTGGCCGACTATCCCAACGTGAGCGTCTACCTGCCACTGGGCGTGTGCGATAAGTGCCGCAACACCGGTGGCGAGGATATTCTGGGCGAGGCCATCGCTACTGCCGAGGAGTGGGCTGGTACGGGCATGGGCCTGGAGGTCGACCCCAAGAGCCTCAAGTGCCATAAGCTTCGCGAGTACGAGCGCAAGGAGTACATGGAAAAGATTGCCCGTACCACGGGCCTGACGGTGACCAAGCTCAATCCGGCGACGGCGGCACTGGCCTCGGTGACGCAGAAGTTGAAGGCTCACCGTCACCAGATCACGCAGCTCGAGCGCACGCTCAACACCATGTGCGGCACCACGACGACCAAGCGTCGCCGTTCGCTCACGCACGGGCGGCAGCTGGTGCTCTCGACATTGCAAAACCATCCCGAGCTTGCCCAGAACATGCAGGTGAGCACGCCGGAATGCGATTTTGACAAGTGCACGTCGTGTGGCGAGTGTGTCAATGTATGCCCCACATCTGCCTGCGATTTGGTGGGAAGCGGCCGCTTTGCGCTGGAATCCACGTATTGCCTAGGTTGCGGGGCCTGCGTCAAGGTGTGCCCCGAGCATGCGCTTAAGTTGGTTGAGCATGATGCATCCAACCTGGTCGTCGTCGATCCCGAGGCTGAGGAAAAGGCCGCTCAGAAGGCGAAGGCTCACGAAGAAGCTGAGAAGGTCAAGGCCGAAGCAAAGGCCAAGCTCGACAAGATGCTCGATCAGGTGGAGAAGCTTGCGGACTAGCTAAAAGAGCGTAAATGATGGCCGGTGGGACAGGTGCTGCCCCGCCGGCCAAAAAAGTTGCGGTGGAATAGTTCCTGTTTTGCCCTTAAGCTGGCCATTCTAGGAACTATTCCACCGCAACTAATAAATGGTTAGTTCATGCTGCTTTGGTGGCCGGTTCGACCGGTACCGTTGCGCGTCACGGTTTCATGGAGCAAAAAGAACCCGGGAACCTGTTTGGTCTCGGTGTATTCCATAAGGATACCGTCGGCGTTGTAGGTCTGCCCGCGTATAACGGCGAGTGCGTTAAAGTCGTCGAGATCGAGCACGCGCGTATCCTCGGGCGTGGGATGCTCGATCGTTACATCGCGTTTGCCCGTGGCAATCTTAATGCCAAGATCTTCTTCGAGGTAACGATAGATCGAGTCGTTGACAATCTCGGGTGTCAGCCCCGGTACTTGTGAGCTTAGGTAATAGGAGTCGTCGGAGCACACGGCTTGTCCGTCTGCATAACGGATGCGTTTGGCGCGTGTGAGCTCACAGCCTTCGGGAAACCCGGTAATCTTGGAGAGCGCCTTGCTACAGATGAGGAGCTCAAAGACGGTGGTGACAGTCTTGAGCTCAAAGCCTCGGTTGACCGCGATTTCCTTAAAGGTCTCGAGTCCGCCGCCACCACGACTCTTCTCGTCACTGATGTTGCGAATGACGCGCATGCCTTTGCCTTGCTGGGGGAGCACGTAGCCATCTGCCGCAAGCATCGAGATGGCGCGACGGACCGTCATGCGCGAACAGTCAAACAGCTGCGTGAGCTCAGTCTCCGAAGGCAGATAACTCTGATAGGCGTATGTGCCGTCGTCAATCGACTGCTTCACGTTGTCATAAATAGTTTGGAAGATGGCTCGCGCCATGACGGTCTCCTAGAGCTGGGTGCGTGAACGACGGATGAGGGCCGTCCGCGCAGGTGTCAATCGATTTACTTGCTGGGGTCGATTATATATTTACCCATGGCACGCAGAGCTGGGTCTGACAGGATGGCGCCGAGTTCGTCGAGGGAAGCCACCTTGGCGACCATCGAGGATACGTCGAGCCTGCCAGAGTCGATGAGCTCGAGCGCGCGACGCTGCGTATAAGGGTTGATGTAGGACGAGGTAAGCACAAGCTCCTTCTGGAAGACCTCGAAGGGCTTGACGGTGATTGTCTCATCGGGCTTGGTGAGGCCGAACATCATGACCGTAGCCTTGTGGCCGGCGATCTGGATGGCCTGCTCGATGGTGACGGGCTTGCCAACACACTCGATAACGACATCGACGTTGCCGACGCCCTCCTGCTCCAGGCGGGCCGGGACGTCCTCGTGGATGGAATCAATTGCCAGGTCGGCGCCGAGTTTGAGCGCAACCTCGCGCTTGCCTTCGACGGGCTCGAGCAAGACAACCTTGGTGGCGCCGGCGTTTTTAGCAAGCTGCATCATGAGCAGACCGATCATGCCACCGCCGATAACGACAACTGTGCTGCCGGGCTTGATGTTGCACATATCGATGCCGTGCAGGCAGCAGGCGACGGGCTCGGTCATAGCGCCCTGCTCAAAGCTGGTGTGATCGCCCAACTTGTAGACTTGCTGCATATCGACGGAGCAGTACTCCGCAAAGCCGCCGTTAACGGTGGTGCCGTAGCCGGTCATATGCTCGCAGTAGTGGTTGATTCCGTCGCGGCAGGGTTCGCAGCAGCCGCAGGGATGGTTTGGGTCGATGCACACGCGATCGCCCGGTTTAAAGCCAGCGACATCGCTGCCCACGGCCTCGACAACGCCCGCAAACTCATGACCAAGGATCGTGGGCGGGGTAACGTCCGCTGCGCCCTTGTCGCCTTCATAGATATGAACGTCGGTACCGCAGACGCCGCAAGCTTTGACGTTGATCAGAACGTCGCGCCTGCCCACGGCCGGCTTTGCCGATTCCTCGACTCTGAGGTCGTGCTTTCCATAGAAGACCGCGCTTTTCATGGTGACTCCTTAACGTGGCGGTGAATGTTGTAATGAAGTATAGGCGTGTATGCAGATATAGACAAGCATATCTAGACAAGTAGAAAAGAATTATGAATTGAGGCCATCAGCTATATCAGCTTTAGCAGGCGAAATACTGGACATATACCGTTTACGGCTAATAATCAACCGTTTACCGACCGTAGTATTAATGCCAACTTGTCTAGATAAGTGATATGATAAAAAAGAAGTGCAAGAAGTCAGGGACACGGGCCCACCCGTCCTATTGCACGAGGTACACGCAAACGGCGCGTCTGCGGTCTCGAGTGAAGCCAAAACCGCAGTCGCTCCGAATGAAGAGAGGGGGATTCCCCGTCATGATGCAAAAGATACAACGTTTCGGCGGTGCAATGTACACGCCTGCAATTCTTTTCGCATTTTCCGGAATCGTCGTCGGCCTGGGTACGTTGTTTACCACCGAGGCGATCTTTGGCGAGATGGCCACTGCGGGCCATCTTTGGTTTGATTGCTGGAATGTGCTGCTCCAGGGTGGTTGGACGCTCTTTAACCAGATGCCGTTGCTGTTTTGCGTAGCGTTGCCAATCTCGCTCGCGAACAAGCAGAACGCTCGCTGCTGCATGGAGGCTTTGGCCATCTACCTTACCTTCAACTACTTTGTAAGCACAATCTTGGGGCAGTGGGGCCCTGTCTTTGGGGTCGACTACTCTGTCGAGGCGGGCAGCGGTACTGGTCTTGCCACTATCGCAAGCATCAAAACGCTTGATATGGGCATCATGGGCGCGCTTATCATTTCAGGTATCGCCACGATGCTTCACAACAAGTACTTCGACACCGAACTTCCTGAGTGGTTGGGCGTGTTCTCGGGCTCCGTGTTCATCTATATGATCGGTTTCTTCGTTATGGTTCCGGTCGCTCTTATCGCCTGCCTGGTGTGGCCGCATGTCCAGGCTGCTATCTCCGCCTTCCAGGGATTCATCCTTTCCGCCGGTACGTTCGGCGTGGGCGTCTTTGCTTTCTTCGAGCGCGTGCTGATCCCTACAGGCCTGCACCACTTTATCTATACGCCGTTCTATTACGACAACGCGGCGGTCAACGGTGGCATCTTTGCTGCTTGGGCCAACATCCTGCCCCAACTGGCTGCCGATCCGAGCATTGCTCTTAAGGATGCCGCACCCTGGGCTGCCTATACCTGCCCTGGTTGGACTAAGGTCTTCGGCTCGCTCGGCGTCGCCATTGCGTTTTATATGACCGCCAAACCCGAGCGCAAGCAGCGCGTCAAGGCTCTGCTCATTCCCGTCACCCTTACCGCTATGCTTTGCGGTATTACCGAGCCGCTTGACTTCACCTTCCTGTTCATTGCGCCCGGCCTGTTCGTCGTCCACTGCGTGCTCGGAGCGCTCGGCTGCATGGCTCAAAACCTCCTTGGCGTCGTGGGCATCTTCGACGGCGGCATCATCTCGATGCTCTCGTGGGACTGGCTGCCCCTTTGGGCCGCACACGGTCTGCAGTACGCCATCTCCATCCTTGTCGGTCTGTGCTTTACCGCTCTTTGGGTCGTGGTCTTCCGTTTCTTGATCATCAAGTTCGACTTTAAGACCCCCGGTCGCGAGGATGACGATGTTGAGGTCGAGCTCAAGTCCAAGGCCGACTACAAGCAAAAGCAGAGCGGTGCTGCTGCTAGCAAATCGGTCGCCCAGAGTAAGGATGACGAGCGCTTGGTGCTTGCCGAGAACATCCTCGATCTACTCGGTGGCACGGACAACGTCATCGATGTAACTAACTGCGCTACCCGTCTGCGCGTTAACGTCAAGGACAAAGGCGCCGTTGCACCCGAGGCTTCCTTCAAGGCAATCGGTACGCATGGCTTGGTGGTCCAAGGCCAGTCAATCCAGGTCATCATCGGCCTTACCGTCCCGCAGGTTCGCGAGAAGTTCGAGAGTCTTCTGTAAACCATCGTCCATCGAAACAATCGGCCTTGCAGAGCCGGTATGCACCGCAAGGCCGATTCTAGAGATAAAAACTCCACTTCTAGGTAACAATTCCAAACCGTGCAGGCCGCGTACGGGGATGGATTGAGCAAGCGGCCAGAATGAGGAGGACATCATGTCCAAGAAAAACTATGCCGTGACCATTGCCGGCGGTGGCTCTACCTTCACCCCGGGCATCGCTCTGATGCTGCTTGAGGAGCGCGACCGCTTCCCGGTCAACAAGGTGACCTTCTACGACAACAACGCCGAGCGCCAGGAGACCGTGGCCAAGGCCTGCGAGATCTACTTCCACGAGAACGCCCCCGAGGTTGAGTTTAGCTACACCACCGACCCCGAGACCGCATTCACCGGGACCGACTTCGTCCTTGCTCACATCCGCGTCGGCCTGTACGCCATGCGTGAGCTCGACGAGAAGATTCCTCTCAAGTACGGCTGCGTTGGCCAAGAGACCTGCGGTGCCGGCGGTATCGCCTACGGCATGCGCTCCATCGGCGGCGTTATCGAGATCCTCGACTACATGGAGAAGTACAGC
>URVK01000019.1 GCA_900551305.1 uncultured Collinsella sp. | reverse complement strand
GACGACGATCGGCCATTTGCGGGCTGCGCCGGAGCCAATGTGGCCACGCCTGCTGCCATGGCAAGCGTCAACGAGGCCTTGTATGGCGGTGCGGTGCTCGCGACGGCTACGGCACAGGTTGCTGCCTGCGCAATCGTGACGGCTATTTTGACCCCGCTGGTCACCAGCTGGTGCTACAAGCATTTTGAGGGCCAGGGCAACGGCGATAGCAAGACAACGACCGACAAGGCCGCCGCAGCCGCCTAATGCCAAGCGGCAATCAAAGCTAAAAACTAGCTACGCCACAGGGCGGCCACGGGGGATCCCGTGGCCGCCCTGCAGTTTCTGTAGGGTCTCTGGGACACTTTACCCTGATAAAGCTGGCATAACAGCTAGAGTGAACGTCGTACAAAGGCAAGGAAAAAACCAAACAAATCGGTGAACGGTAGTTGTTCACGCTCGCATTTCCTGCGGATTTGTTAAAAACGTCCTAATGGTATAAAAAAAGAAACATATAATAGCCATGATGAAGGGGGTGGCTATGTTATCCTTCTCAAACGGGTGAAATCTTGGGTTTTGGGTTGTAGTTCCAAGGTGGATAAACGTTTTCCCTACACCAACGTGTGGTGAAGAACGGAAGAAGCCGGTAGTGCAAGCCGAACATTCAAGAATTCAATAAGCAGCGGTGTGAGAGAGCGCCGCATTACACGTAACTAGGAGCGTGGTTACACAATGCAGGAGGCATGGGAAGGCTTCAAGGAAGGCATTTGGACGGGAGAGGTTGACGTCCGAGACTTCATCCAGAAGAACTACACCCCCTACGAGGGCGACGAGTCGTTCCTCGCCGGCCCGACCGAGCGTACCAAGGAGCTGTGGGGCGAGGTTCTCGACCTGCTGCTTAAGGAGCGCGAGCAGGGCGGTGTCCTCGATATGGACACCAAGATCGTTACGGGTATCGTGAGCCACCCCGCTGGCTACATCGATAACGCCCACCGCGAGAAGGAGACCATCGTCGGCCTCCAGACCGACAAGCCGCTCAAGCGCGCTCTGCACGTCAACGGTGGTATCCGCATCGCTTGCCAGGCTGCCAGCCAGCACGGCTATAAGGTCGACGAGAACGTTGTCGAGCGCTACACCTTCGAGCGCAAGACCCACAACGCCGGTGTCTTCGATGTCTACACCCCCGAGATGCGTGCTTGCCGCTCGGCCCACATCATCACCGGTCTGCCCGATGGCTATGGCCGCGGCCGCATCATCGGCGACTACCGTCGTGTTGCCCTGTACGGTGTCGACTACCTGATCAAGGACAAGGAGGCCCAGAAGGCTTCCACCCCGACGGTCATGACCGCCGACAACATCCGCGATCGTGAGGAGCTGCAGGAGCAGATCCGCGCCCTCGGCGAGCTTAAGATGATGGCCGAGACCTATGGTTTCGATATTTCCAACCCTGCTACCAACACGCAGGAGGCCATCCAGTGGATGTACTTCGCCTACCTCGCTGCCGTTAAGGAGCAGAACGGCGCCGCTATGTCCATCGGCCGTACCTCCACGTTCATCGACATCTACGCTGAGCGCGACCTTGCCAACGGTACCTTCACCGAGGAGCAGATCCAGGAGTTCGTGGATCACTTCATCATGAAGCTCCGCATGGTCAAGTTTGCCCGTACCCCCGAGTACCAGGCCCTGTTCACCGGCGATCCGCAGTGGGTCACCGAGTCCATCGGCGGCATGGGTGTTGACGGCCGTACGCTCGTTACCAAGATGAGCTACCGCTACCTGCACACGCTCGAGAACATGGGCACCAGCCCCGAGCCCAACATGACCGTTCTGTGGTCGACCCGTCTGCCCGAGAACTTCAAGAAGTTCTGCGCCAAGACTTCCGTCGCCAGCTCCTCGATCCAGTACGAGAACGACGACCTCATGCGCGTCTATCACGGCGACGACTACGGCATTGCCTGCTGCGTGTCCTCCATGCGCATCGGCAAGGAGATGCAGTTCTTCGGCGCTCGCGCCAACCTGGCCAAGTGCCTGCTGTACGCACTCAACGGCGGTGTTGACGAGGTCTCCAAGAAGCAGGTCGGCCCCAAGTATCGCGCCGTCGAGGGCGATACGCTCGATTACGACGACGTTGTGGCCAAGTACAACGACATGATGAAGTGGCTTGCTGGCGTGTACGTCAACTCGCTGAACATCATTCACTACATGCACGACAAGTACTGCTACGAGCGCATCCAGATGGCTCTGCACGACAAGCACGTGCACCGCTGGTTCGCTACGGGCATCGCTGGCCTTTCCGTCGTGGCTGACTCCCTGTCCGCCATCAAGTACGCCAAGGTTCACCCCGTCCGTGATGAGAACGGCATCATCGTCGACTTCGAGACCGAGGGCGAGTTCCCCAAGTACGGTAACGACGACGACCGCGTCGACCAGATCGCTCACGACGTTGTGCACCAGTTCATGGAGTACATCCGCATGAACGACACCTATCGCAACTCCGTGCCCACGACCTCGGTTCTGACCATTACCTCCAACGTCGTGTACGGTAAGAAGACCGGCTCCACGCCCGACGGCCGCAAGGCTGGCCAGCCGTTCGCCCCGGGTGCTAACCCCATGCACAAGCGCGATAGCCACGGCGCCATCGCTTCGCTGTCTTCGGTTTCCAAGCTCCCGTTCCGCGATGCTCAGGACGGCATCTCCAACACCTTCTCCATCATCCCGAGTGCGCTCGGCAAGGAGGATCAGGTGTTCTTTGGCGATATCGACCTTGATCAGCTGGGCGAGTAACTATTGTTAGTGCTATACTAACAATAACGATTACTGATTAGTGCGCCGGTTTCGGCCGGCGCCTATCGATCGAAGGAGACACATTATGAAGGTTTCTGAAGTTTCCGAGACTCAGGCCGATAACCTGGTCCACATGCTCGACGCTTACGCCGAGAAGGGTGGCCACCACCTGAACATCAACGTCTTCAACCGTGAGACGCTGCTCGCCGCTCGGGCTCCCCCGGAGAAGTATCCGCAGCTGACCATCCGCGTTTCCGGCTACGCCGTGAACTTCCACACGCTCACCAAGGAGCAGCAGGACGAGGTCATTGCGCGTACCTTCCACGACAAGTTCTAAAGGGTTCAACTCCTGTAGGATTACTGGGGCCGGTTTTGGGTTATTTCCCAAAACGTCCTCGGACATGCAAAGAGGCTCCGCTGCGCGCTTCGCGCGGCGGAGCCCTTTGCGTCCTGCGGAAATGTTTTGGAAAGTAACCCAAAGCGGCCCGGCGGGGGTCCTGTGTAGTCACCCTTTAGGCGGAACTCTCCTAATTATTTGGATGAGTCGTTTACTTACTTGTGCTGTTACCGTCTTCCCGCTGTTGTTGGGGTATGCTTTGTTCGTATGTAAACGTTTGACATGTTGATGGGGGAGGGTGCTATGGCTCGCGAGGGCGCTCGTTCTAAGGATTCTGCTAAGCCTGGCATCAAGGAAGTTGCAGCGGTGGCGGGGGTTTCGCCTACTACGGTATCTCGCGTGCTTAATAATCGCGGCTATATTAGCCAAGAGACCCGCGATAAGGTCCATGCCGCGATGAAGCGCATCAACTATACGCCCAACGATATCGCCCGTGCCATGCTCAACGGTCGCCTGAATCTTATCGGTATGATCGTCCCCTATGTCAGCAGTCCGTTTCATGCCCAAGTGGTTCAAGTCATTGAGCATACCCTGGCCGAAAACGGTTTTAAGATGCTGCTGTGCAATAGCGCCAATCGACCCGAGCTTGAGCGCTCTTATATCGACATGCTTCGACGCAATATGGTTGATGGCGTCATCGTCAACTCGCTTAATATCGGTGCCGAAGCGTATGCCGAGATGGGCTTGAGTCTGGTTGGTATCGACTGCGACCTTGGCGAAGCCTCTGTTCAGATTGCGAGCGACAGCTATAGCATCGGCGAACTTGCCACGCGTCGCCTGATCGATGACGGATGTTCACGCATCCTGTGCCTGCGCAGCAATAGCCGCATGCGCATGCCTGCCAATAAGCGTACCGATGCCTACCTCGATGTTGTTGAGCAGGCCGGTTTGCCCGCGCTTGTCCGTGAGGTTGAGTTCGTTAAGCCCGACGACGAAAAGAGCGCGGTCGTTGCGAAGATCCTCGATGAGAACCCCGATATTGACGGCATCTTTGCGGGAGACGACACGATGGCGGCTATCTGTCTTAACGTGATGAAGCAGCGCGGCTTGAGCGCTCCGGGCGATATTAAGGTCGTGGGCGCGGATGGTGCCCGCCGCACTATGACGTTTATGCCTGACTTAACAACCGTACGCCAAGATATCGATCGCATCGGAGAGCTCGCGGCGCAATCCATCATTGCTCTTATTAACGGCGAAAAGCCCGAATCGAATATCAAGCTCCCCGTTGAACTCATTGAGGGTAAAACCGCGTAGTTCATCCCGTGCCAAAAGAATTCCTCAAACACCTCTGATGACCGTTCGCCGGCATATGTCAACCGTTTGCCGACGACTGGAACTGCGAAAAGACGTATTGGTGTGAAAACGTTTGACATATGAAAACGATTGACATATCTTGCAGTTGTACCGAGTTAGTATCTCGTGAGAAAGGAAGTCTCGGATGCACAAGGTGTATTACCAGCCTGAGGGAATTTGGGTAGGCGACATCATGCCGTACGGCGAGGACGGCACGTTCTATCTCTATCATCAGCGTGACACGCGAAACCCCGGACCTTTCGGAGAGCCGTTTGGCTGGGCACTCGCGACAACCAAGGACTTCGTCAATTACAAAGACTTTGGCGAGAGCCTTGAGCGTGGCGGCGACGAGGAAGTCGACCAGTATGTTTATGCCGGCACGGTGTTTAAGGTGGGCGACAAGTACCATGCGCTCTACACTGGTTGCAATCGCGATAAGGTCAAGGCACGCTTGATGAAGCAGGTTCTTCTTCACGCAACGAGTGACGACGCCGTCAAGTGGGAGAAGAACATCGCCGAGACGCTGCTTCCGCCCCAGGAGGGTTACGATGACCGCAACTGGCGCGATCCCTTTGTGCTGTGGGATGAGGAGAACGAAGAGTACATGCTCATCCTCGGCACGCGTGTGGGCGAGGACAAGCGTCTGATGACCGGTCGTCTGGTCAAGTTCACCTCCAAGGACCTGGATACCTGGGAGTTCCAAGGCGACTGGTGGAATCCGGGCCTGTACACCATGTTCGAGATGCCTGATCTCTTTAAGATGGGCGACTGGTGGTATCTGGTGTTCTCCGAGTACAGTGATGGCAACAAGACCCGTTATCGCATGTCTCGCTCTATCAACGGTCCTTGGATCACTCCTGCGGACGATTCCTTCGATGGCCGCGCGTACTATGCCGCGCGTACCGCATTTGACGGCGAGCGCCGCGTTCTCTTTGGTTGGGTTCCTACGCGTGACGAGGGCGGCGACCCCAGCTCTTACCTGTGGGGTGGCACCTTTATGCCCCTCGAGATCGTTCAGCGTGCCGACGGAACGCTCGGCACCAAGCTTCCTGACAGCATGCTTGGCGCCTTTGGCGAGGCTAAGGCAGTCGAGGCCTTTGAGCTCTCCTGCGAGTCGGGCAAGGTCGAGCAGGTGCTCGCCGCGGATGCCGGTTCCACCTATATGCTCGACGCCGACATCGAGCTCGCCGGTGACGCTGCCGGCTTCTCGGTGAAGCTTGCCGAGGACGCCGAGTCCGGTCTTGCCTATGAGTTCCGCGCCAACCTGCGTGAGGGCAAGCTCGAGTTTACGGCGGCCCCCCAGTATCCGTGGTTCCAGGTCAACAACATGGGCCTCGAGCGTCCGTTGTTCTTTAAGGGCGAGGGCACTCATCATGTGCGCCTGGTCGTTGACGACGATATCGCGACCATCTTTGTCGATGATGTTGCGCTTAACGCTCGATTCTGCAATAAGCAGGGCCAGGGTGTGGCGCTGACGGTCACCGACGGTACGCTTAAGTGCGCAAATGCAACGATCGCGTCTCTGTAATGGCATCAAAACGTCTTATGATTTCGTAAAGGAATGGAGAGGAACATGGACTACAAAGTAGTGTCTCAGCAAGTCGTCGATAACGTCGGCGGTCTGGAGAACATCGAGGGCGCCACGCATTGCGTTACGCGTCTGCGTCTGGTGCTCAAGGATACGAGCAAGTACAACAAGGCCGAGCTCGAGAACATCGATGGCGTCAAGGGCGTGCTGTACAACAGCGGCCAGCTCATGATCATCTTCGGTACCGGTACCGTCAACAAGGTCTACGATGAGTTTATGGCTCTGACGGGCGTTAAGGAGATCAGCGCTTCCGAGGTCAAGGGCGCCGAGGCGGACAAGAAGGGCAAGTTCTTCTCGGTCCTCAAGGTATTCTCGGACATCTTTATCCCCATCATTCCCGCTTTCGTCGGCGCTGCTATCATCATCGGCCTTAAGTCGCTGATCGTTGCCAACGGCCTCTTTGGCATGGAGGGCAGCCTTGCCGACCACAGCGAGTTCCTCAAGAACCTCGCAAGCTTCTTTGCCATTATCGCCACCACGTTTGACTACCTGCCTGTCCTGGTTATGTACAGCGCGGTCAAGCGTTTTGGCGGTAACCCGATCCTGGGCATCCTCGTCGGTATCGTCATGGTTCACCCGAGCCTTATGAACCGTAACACGTTCGTTATGGACCCGACGGGTGCTGAGTACTGGAACTTTGGTCCGCTCTCCATTCCCATGGTTGCTTTCCAGGGCGGCGTGTTCCCTGCAATCCTGACTGCCTGGTTTATGGCCAAGGTCGAGAAGATTGCCCAGAAGTACATCCCCGAGGTCGTCTCGTTCGTCTTTGTCCCGACCGTTACCCTGATTCTTGCTAACGTCGCCCTGTTCACCGTGTTCGGCCCGCTCGGCAACCTGATCGGCGACGTCCTCGCCGGCGTAATCGATATCCTGTACAACAGGATGGGCGTCTTTGGTGCCTTTGTCTTCGCCGCGTTCCTGCAGCCGCTTGTCGTTACCGGTACGCATCAGTTCATCCAGGGTATCGAGGCAAACCTCGTTGCCACGACTGGCTTCAACTACATCCAGGCCATCTGGTCGGTTTCCATCATCGCCCAGGGTGGCGGCGCCATCGGCATGTACCTCATTCACAAGAAGCATTCCAAAGAGCGCAACATCTGCATGTCGTCCTTTATCCCGACGCTGGTCGGAATCTCCGAGCCCGCTATCTTCGCTGCAAACATGCGCTACTCGATCATCCCGTTCATCTGCGCATGCATCGGTGCAGGCTGCGGCGGTGCCTTCGTGAAGCTCTTTGAGGTGCGCGCCATCGGTCAGGGTCTGACCGGTGTGCTTGGCCTGCTCATCGTCACACCCGAGACTCTCGTGTGGTATGTGGCTGGCAATCTCATCGCCTTCATCGTGCCGATCGTCTTGATCTTTGCCTACAACAAGGCAAAGGGCGTGCCGACCACCGATGAAGAGGGCGCTGGCGCTGGCTTCGACGTTAGCTTCTAGTTGAGCCGTTCAGCGTAATGTGCGGATAAGTCCATTTGGGGAAGGGCGTTCGGCTCGTGTGAGTCGAGCGTCCTTTCCTATAGACGAGAAGGTCAATGGCGATGTTTAATCAAAAAAACAAGGTGATGCGTGCGGACTATGAGCAGTGGCGTGCCGGACAGGATGAGACGGCGGCTCGCATCGCGTCCGACCCCGATAGGCTTTTGTTCCATGTGGAGCCTGAGCTTGGCTGGCTCAACGACCCCAATGGTTTGGTTCAGATTGGTGATACGTATCACATCTATCATCAATACGATCCGTTCGATGCTGCGCATGGCGGTCCAGTGCTTTGGAACCATCTGACGACAAAGGATTTTGTGACGTACGAGAATCACGGCCCCGTGCTGTTCCCCGATTCCGATTTGGATTCGAGTGGAGCGTATTCTGGTTCTGCCTTTGTACGTGATGGCAAGATTCACTACTTCTATACCGGCAACGTTAAGCATTTTGACCGCGATGATTACGACTACGTGTTGACGGGCCGTGAGCAAAACCAGATTCATATGGTTGCCGAGAATCCCGACGAATTGGGCGAGAAGTGCATAGCTGTTGGACCGGTCGATTACCCCGACGATATCGGTACGCACGTGCGCGACCCCAAGATCCTTGAGCACGATGGTATCTACTACATGGTTCTGGGCGCTCGTACGAAAGACGACCGTGGCTGCGTGCTTGTCTATACCTCGCGCAATCTTGAGGACTGGAGCTATGCGACGCGCATTGAGTTGGGCGAGAAGTTTGGCTTTATGTGGGAGTGCCCCGATCTGTTTGAGCTCGATGGCGAGCTTATTCTCGTTTGCTGTCCGCAGGGTGTGCCTGCCGATGGTTGGCGTTACCGCAATCCGCATCAGTGCGTGTGGTTCCCCATCGAGGCCGATTGGGAGGCGCCGAGCTTTAAAATCGTCAGGCAGGGCATGCCCCCGATGGTCGATGCCGGTTTTGATTTCTATGCTCCGCAGTCCTTTGAGGATGCTGCAGGCCGGCGTTTGATGATCGGATGGTCGGGTTGCCCCGACGCGACGGCAGAAAACCCGACGGTGGCGCGCGGATGGCAGTGCGCGTTGACGGTGCCGAGAGAGCTGAGCATACGCGATGGTAAGCTCTGCCAGCAGCCGGCGCACGAGATTGAGAGGATGCGCGGTGACTGCGTTCGCGCGACAGGCGGTGAAACCGTTGAGGAGCCGGGCCGCCTGTTTGATCTTGTGGTTTCCTGTGAGGGCGCCAAGATGGCCGAGCTCGAAATCCGCAAGGGTGTCTTTGTGCGTTATGCGGACGGGATGCTTACCCTCGACATGGGTGACGAAGGCTATGGGCGCGACCAGAGGTCGATCGAGCTCAGCGAGCTTCGCGACCTGCGCGTGCTTTCGGACACTACGATGGTCGAGATTTTTGCCAACGGTGGCGAGGCGGCACTTACGAGCCGTACCTATTCGCCGGCGGTTCCGGCGATGGAGCTGCACGCCGAGGGTGCGGCATCGATGAATTTCTACCGCCTCGTGCATTAACCGTGCGTGGAGCACGATTGGATTTGCTGGACGGAATGTGTCGCAGTTGTCGCGGCCAACTACCGCTTACCGCATATAGTGACCGTTTGCGGAATAAGTAACACTCCTTAATAAACCGTGTAGAATCTCAGATAAGCACGGAGTTTTCCAGGGAGACGCTGTCCTTTGTTATGTGCAAAGGGCGGCGTCTCTTTGGCGCTTGGGGGTCGTTCTGTAGCAGGACGGCGGGCGTGTGTCACATATTAAAAAGCCAACGTCGAGATGGGTCGTGATAATAATGGGCAAGTACATAATCGTGGTTGAATCTGGTTCGGATGTGACGCCAGAGCTCTGCGAGCGCTACGGCATCGTGCGCGTGCCTATGCATTTCACGATTGGTGACGAGACCGTCGAGGACGGCTCGATCGATCCGCTCGAGATTTATTCGCGCTGCAACGAGTTTGGCGTGATGCCCAAGACCAGCGGCTGTGCGCCGGCAGATTTTGCGCATGTGTACGACCGCATCCATGCCGAGCAACCCGACGCGACCATTCTGCATCTTGCATATTCCGAGGCCACGACCTGCTCGCATCAATCATCGAAGATCGCCGCCAAGGGTCGCGACTACGTCTACTCCATGGACACGCGTTTTGTCTCGGTGGGCCAGTCGCTTGTTGTCGTCGAGACCGCCAAATACATCGAGGCTCACCCCGATGCCACCGTCGACGAGATCTTCGCCTTCGCGAACTCCGTCATGGACCGCGTGCTGCTGGGCTTTGTTCCTACCGATCTTGCCTTCCTTAAGGCGGGCGGTCGCTTGTCCAACGTCGCATTCCTTGGCGCACATCTGCTCAAGATTAAGCCCTGCATTGAGGTGACGGGCGGCAAGTTCGTGGCGACCAAGAAGTTCCGCGGCTCTATGCTCAAGTGCGCCCGCGCCTTTATTGACCACATGGTTGCGAAGGGCGAGATCGACTACTCGCACATTGGCCTGGCGTATTCGGTAGGCCTTTCCCAGGAGCTGCGCGACGACATGGAAGTCTATGCGCACGACCTGGGCTTTAAGGACATTACCTGGACTCAGGTCGGCGGCGTCATCTCGAGCCACTGCGGCCCGACCGCCTTCGGTGCGGTGCTCACGCTTAAAGCGTAAAGGCCGCAGGCGAGCGTTCTTCAGCCTGACATCTCGACGTAGACCCCAGCCATGGTGATGGGGGATAGATTAAAACGTGCCATTCTAGCCCGAGACGTTTAAACGCAAGCACATGGGCTAGAATGGCTCTGGCATTTTAATTGGTTGCATCCAAGGAGAGGCAAGGTAGCGCGAATGGCAGAAATGACGCTTGAGGGTGTGGACGCTCGTCCCGAGGACTCTGCGTTTGCCCTTGGCCGCGTGCATTCGATCGAGACGATGGGGACGGTCGACGGACCCGGCATCCGCTTCGTAGTGTTTGTCCAAGGCTGCCCCATGCGCTGTGCGTATTGCCACAACCCCGATACCTGGTCGGTTAACGGCGGCACGATGGTGACCGTCGAGCACCTTATGGACGAGTTCCAGAGTAACCATGAGTTTTACCGCAGCGGTGGTATTACGGTGTCCGGCGGCGAGCCGCTCCTGCAGCCTGAGTTTTTGGCCGACCTGTTCCACGCCATGCACAATAACCACGATGGTCGTGTGCACACCTGCTTGGATAGCTGCGGCTATGCGTTCGATCCCGCGCATCCCGAGAAGTTCGATGCCGTGCTCAACGAGACCGACATGGTACTGCTCGATATTAAGCATGCCGACCCAGTCGAGCATAAAAAGCTG
This sequence comes from uncultured Collinsella sp., assembly GCA_900551305.1. Classification (GTDB taxonomy): domain Bacteria; phylum Actinomycetota; class Coriobacteriia; order Coriobacteriales; family Coriobacteriaceae; genus Collinsella. The sequence continues at coordinate 3,205 of URVK01000019.1, read as the reverse complement.
ACCGGTTGCGATCCCGCACGCATTCTGGCGTTTGGTGATGAGCTCGCGCGTCGCAAGATTAAGGTCGTTATCCGCCACGTGGTGGTGCCGGGCATTACCGACACGGTGGAGGAGTGCGAGAAGCTCGGTCGCCTCATCGCTCCATGGCACAACGTGGTGGGCCTGGAAATGCTGCCGTATCACACGATGGGTGTCGTCAAGTACGAGCAACTGGGCATTCCCTATAAGCTCGAGGGCGTGCCCCAGATGGATACCGCGCGCATGCCCGAGCTGCGCAACGCTGTCATGACGGGCATGAAAAAGCGCCGCGCGGAGCTAAAAAACGCCATCGGCTAGCAAGTCATTTTGCTCCTCTACGATACCCGCGCTGCGGTGGTCTAGCGGCTTCGTATTGCGCGGTTGAGCCAAAATGCTGGTACCATACCGTGGATAGCAGTTTTCACGGGTTTGGGGGATGGTATGCCTACCATCGCAATCATCGGTGCACTCGAAAAAGAGGTTGCGCAGATTAAAGAAGAACTGAACGGCGCTCGTGTGGTACAAGAGGCGGGCTTGACCGTTGTCAGCGGCGAGCTCGACGGTTTGTCCGTTGTTGCTACGACCGCTGGCATGGGAACCGTAAACGCCGCGGCGGCAACGCAGCATCTCATCAGCAAATACGCCCCGCAGGCCGTTGTGTTCTCGGGTATTGCGGGCGGCCTAAACCCTAAACTCCATATTAACGACGTGGTTATAGGCAAGTGCCTGCGCTATCTGGATACCGATACGGCACTCATCGCCGAGTCCGCGCCGGGGCTCGAGGAGTTTGTCTCGACGCCGGCGTTGGTTGATGTTGCCGCCGCCGTGCTTGCCGAGCATGGATTTGTGGATACCTCGGCGGATGAGAATTCTGCGGAGAAGGACCCCAAGCAGTTCCTGTGTGGCACTATCGCCACGGGTGACCGCTTTGTTACGGGTGACGCCATGCGTAACGCTGCGATTGAGGCCACGCATGCCGATTGCGTCGAGATGGAGGGCGCGGCAATTGCGCACATCGCGGCCAAGAATGGTGTCGATTGCCTGGTGCTGCGCGCTATCAGCGATAATTGTGACGAGGCATATGACGCGTTTTGCGAGCGCGAGTTCGATCTGGACGAGTACGCTCGCACCGCGAGCGGCATCACGCTTGACATCGTTCGTCGTATCGCTGCCGCGCAATAGCACGCCCGTTTTGTAAGAACCTACGACCAAGGAGTGTCCATGGCCGATTCAATTAACTACCAGCTTGCCAAGTTCGTCGCCAGCTACGGCAAGGTTTCGCAGATCCCCGAGTCCACCTGTCCCGAGGTGAGCTTCGTTGGCCGCTCAAATGTGGGCAAGTCGTCTATCATGAACAAACTCTTTGGCCGCAAGAACCTGGTCAAGGTTTCGAGCACGCCGGGCAAGACGAGCAACATCAATTTCTTCGAGGCCGACGACGTGCACTTTGTGGACCTGCCGGGCTACGGTTTCGCGCGTCGCTCCAAGGCCGAGCGCGACCGCTGGGCCGAGCTGATCGGCGACTTCTTCGACTCCGAGCGCAGCTTTAACCTGGTTGTGTCGCTGGTGGACATTCGTCACGACCCCAGCAAGCTCGACCACGACATGATCGACTACCTACAGGGCAACGAGTTCAACTTTATCGTCTGCCTCACCAAGGCCGACAAACTCAGCCGTACCCAACAGGCCCGCCAGGCGGCCGCTATCAAAAAGCAGCTCAACGTCCCGGCCGAGAATGTAATCATCACGAGCTCCCAGACCGGCACCGGCATCGATGAACTCAAGCGCCGCATTGCCGAGGCTTGCCTCTAGTAAGTGCCCCTTACCAGCAAGAGCCCCTGCCAATAAAAATCAACTATCAGCCTGGCGCCCCTTCAAAGCGTGGGCCCCTGTAGACATCCTCAGCAAGGTAGGCGCAGGGACGGTCGGGATGTTCCCTCAAAATCATTCCGCAGCGCGAAGGCCCCTTGTCCGTCGCTCCGTAGGAGCAGGACAAGGGGCCTTCATGCGCGAGGACGATTTTGAGGGAACATCCCGACCGTCCCGGACAGGTATATGAGGAGGATGTCTACAGGTACTCGATTTGAGCGCCTTCCGTGTCGCACGTGAGGATATGCGTGTCGCACTTGGGGAACTGTTCGCGCAGCTTGACCTGCAGGAATTTTGCCACGATGGTGTCGTCGGTCACCGCCATAAGGGTCGAGCCCGAACCGCTGATCCAGATGGTCTTGGCGCCGCCGTTAAGGCAGGTGTCGCGCACGGCGTTGTAGTCGGGAATCAGACGGCGACGATAGGGTTCCTGGATGCGGTCGTCATTGGCGGCGGCAATCAGGTCGAGGTCACCAGTCTCCAAGCCGCGCGTCATACCGGCGATGCGGCCCATCTGCCACACGGCGGTGGAGAGCGGAATCTCCTGCGGCACGACCTTGCGCGCCTCGCTCGTGTGTACCTCGTAGGGCGGAATCACGGTAATAAAACGCAGGCGATCGCTCACCTCGTAGCGCAGGCACTGGGGGAGCGAATCGGTCGGCGTAAAGGAGCAGACGGCGCCGCCCAGGATGGCGGGGGCGACGTTATCGGGATGGCCCTCGACTTCGGTGGCAATGCGAACAAGCTCGGCGCGGTCGACGGTGTGGCCTGTCAGTGCGGCGGCGGCCATAATGCCGGCGACGACGCAGGTGGAGCTGGAGCCTAGGCCGCGGGCGACGGGAACGTCAGTCTGAATGTCGATGGCAACGGGAAAAGCCGGCTCGCCCCATGCGGCCAGTGCATCGACAAAGCTGACGTAGACCAGGTTGTCCTCGTTTTGGAACTCTTCGGGGCAGCCCGTGATGGCGAGTTTATCGGCGCGCTCAAAGGTAAAGTTCGAGTAGAGGCTGACGGCCATGCCGAGGGTGTCGTAGCCGATGCCTAGGTTGGCGCTGGTTGCTGGGACGGTGATTTTGATCATGTGGGTCCTCCTGGGCGGGTCTGGCGGTTTAGTTCGCTGCTCGGGCAGTCCTGGCTCGCTCGGAAAGCACATTAAGTGCTTTCCGGCTCGTGCGGAACTCGCGACGAACTAAACAGACAGACCCGCATGTCAGTTCGTCATCATCCCGGTGGGTATCTGATAAAAGAAGGTGCGCCGGCTTTCGCCGGCGCTTAATAAGGGGTTTAGTTGGTGGCCATCTTTTTTGCTGCCGAGGGC
>URVK01000018.1 GCA_900551305.1 uncultured Collinsella sp. | reverse complement strand
TGAATGTACGCCCAACCGCCGTCTTTGGCGCCATCAGGGCAGCCATTCTCGCTATCGCTACGGGTCTCGAGCCCAACGCGGCAGTCGGCCTTGCCATTCCGTTCGCCCTGCTTGGTCAGCTCGGCGTTACCCTGGTCTTCACGCTTATGTCCCCGCTTATGTCCACGGCCGATAACATGGCTCATAACGCGGACACCAAGGGCATCGAGCGCCTGAACTACTTCGCCATGGCTCTGCTCGGCCTGATCTTCGCTGTCGTCGTCACCCTGTTCTTCATCGCTGGCGCTACCATTGGTCAGACCATCGCTTCCGCCATCCCGACTTGGCTGCAGACCGGTCTGTCCGCTGCAGGCGGCATGATGCGCTTCGTCGGCTTCGCCGTCCTGCTCAAGGTTATGATGAACCGCGATATGTGGGGCTTCTTCCTCATGGGCTTTGGCCTCGCGCTCATCACCGTTGCCAACGATTCTCTGGCAACCCCTGCTCTGCTCATCCTCGCTCTCATCGGCTTCGGCATCGCTTTCTGGGACTTCCAGCAGCAGACCGAGCTGAAGGGTGCAGCTGTTTCTGACGGAGGTGACTTCGAAGATGGCATCTAATGAGTATGTAATCCCGGAGCACTACGAGGATCTCACTCCTGCTCCGCAGCTCGACCAGAAGACCCTCAACAAGATGGCTTGGCGCTCCTGCTTCCTGCAGGCCTCGTTCAACTACGAGCGTATGCAGGCCGCTGGCTGGCTCTACTCCATCATCCCCGGTCTGGAGAAGATCCACACCAACAAGAACGACCTCGCGGCTTCCATGAGCCACAACTTGGAGTTCTTCAACACCCACCCGTTCCTCGTCACCTTTGTTATGGGCATCGTGCTTTCGCTCGAGCAGAACAAGGTTGACATCCCCACGATCCGCGCCGTCCGCGTCGCCGCAATGGGCCCGCTCGGTGGTATCGGTGACGCCCTGTTCTGGCTGACGCTCGTGCCTATCACGGCTGGCATCACCTCCAACATGGCCATCAACGGCAACGCCGCTGCGCCGATCATCTTCCTGGTGATCTTCAACGTCGTCCAGTTCGCTCTGCGTTTCTGGCTCATGAACTGGTCCTACAAGCTTGGCACCAGCGCTATTGACGCTCTGACCGCCAACATGCAGGCCTTCACGCGTGCCGCTTCCATCATGGGCGTCTTCGTCGTCGGTTGCCTGGTCGTCACCATGGGTGGCACCCAGATCAACCTCCAGATCCCCAACGGCACCACCCGTGGCCTCTCCGCTACTACCGTGATCGTCTCCGAGAAGGAGGCCGAGAACTTCACCGGTATGGAGGGCATCGATACCGAGACCGCTGAGGCCGGTACCATCGCCATGACCGATAAGGACGGCAATGCCCTTACCGCTTCCGATGCCGACGGCAACGCTGTCGAGTGCGGCGTCACCGATCTGGGTAACGGCATGGAGTCCGTGACCTACGGCACCGTTACCGAGGATCCGGTCAACTTCTCTGTTGCCGACACCCTCAACACCATCGTCCCGAAGCTCGTCCCGCTTATGCTTACGCTGCTGCTTTACTACATGTTCGCTAAGCACAGCTGGACCCCGACCAAGGGCATTCTCCTGCTCTTCGTCCTTGGCATCCTGGGCGCTGGCCCGCTTGGTCTCTGGCCGAGCATCTGGTAAGGCTCTAGCTTGAGGGGTGTGTCCCTACGCGGCTCACACCCCGACCCCTTAAGCCATGTGTATGTTAAAAGCCGCGTGCTCGAAAGAGCGCGCGGCTTTTGTTTTCTTAATGATTCGGGTGTGGCAGACAGATAATGCATAACACCCTAGGTAGTTAGCCGAATTCGAGCAAAAGGGAGGATAGGATGGCGATCGGAGCGCGTAAGCAACCGCTGTACGATCAGCTGGTCGATATTCTGACCGAAAAGATTGACCATGAATATCGCGCCGGTGACATGATTCCTTCCGAGCGCGAACTTTCGGAGCGCTATGGTCTCTCGCGCACTACGGTACGCCTGGCTCTGCAGGAACTGGAGCGTTTAGGACTGGTGGTTCGGCAGCACGGTCGCGGTACCTTTGTGACCGACCGTTCGGCAAAGGCAACCAATCTTATGCAGTCCTACAGCTTTACCGAGCAGATGCGCGCGATGGGTCGAGAACCCGAGACCACGATTCTCGATTTTTGCGAGATGGAGGCCGATAAGAATCTGGCTGAGCATATGGGATTGCGTATCGGTAATCGCATTTTTAAGCTCAAGCGTCTTCGTTCTGCCGACAACATGCCCATGATGGTCGAACGCAGCTATCTACCGGTTCGTCAATTTCTATCCCTAAAGCGACCACTGCTAGAGCGTAAGCCGCTTTACGATGTGATTGAGCAGGACTTTCAGCAAAAGATTCGCGTGGCCGAAGAGGAGTTCTATGCGAGCATAGCCCGTCCCACCGATGCCCACCTTTTGGGAATTGTCGAGGGCTCGCCTGTGCTCGATTTGGTCAGGACTACGTATAACGAGTCAAACGAGGTAGTGGAGTACACACTCTCGGTTGCTCGTGCCGATCAGTTTAAATACAAGGTTTACCACCAGCGCAGCAACTAGTGCTCGCATCGTTTCCATATGGTGATTCTTTGCATTTAACTGGTTACTACCAGATAACCAACCGAAGTGTATAATTGCACGTCAGAGGATTACTTCTAGAGAGAGGTATTAAAAATGTTCGAGAAGAGTGTCGAGGAGCTCACCGAGCTTGGCGCCCAGATCACCACGGCCGAGATTGCTCAGCAGCCCGAGCTTTGGCGCGATACGCTCAACATCTATCGCGAGAACAAGGAGGCCATCGAGGCCTTCCTGGCCGAGGCTCGCGCTATGGGCGAGGGTCGTCTGTCCGTTGTCTTCACCGGTGCCGGTACGTCCGACTACGTTGGCGATACATGCGCCCCGTACCTGCGTCACGCTGGCAACACTGATCTCTACGACTTTAAGCCCATCGCCACGACCGACATCGTGAGCGCCCCGCGCGACTTCCTGCGCGCCGAGGATCCCACGCTCGTGGTTTCCTTTGCCCGCTCTGGCAACAGCCCCGAGAGCCTTGCCGCCGTTGCCGTTGCCAAGGAACTCGTCCACAACGTCAAGTTCCTCAACATCACCTGCGCGCCCGAGGGCAAGCTCGCCGTCGAGTCCGCCGATGATCCCAATGCGCTGACGCTGCTCATCCCGCGCGCCAACGACAAGGGCTTCGCCATGACCGGTTCCTACACATGCATGACCCTGCTCTCCACCCTTATTTTCGACACTGCCTCTGACGAGCAGAAGGCCGAGTGGGTCGAGACGATTGCCAAGATGGGCGAGGAGGTCATCTCCCGTGAGCCTGAGATCGCCGATTACCTCGCTGGCGATTTCAACCGCGTGACCTACTTGGGTTCTGGCTCCTTCGGTGGTCTTGCCCAGGAGAGCCAGCTCAAGATCCTCGAGCTCGCTCACGGTCTGGTTGCTACTTCCTACGACACCTCCATGGGCTATCGTCACGGACCTAAGTCCTTCGTCGACGATAAGACGCTCGTCTTCGTGTTCGTCAACAACGACGCCTACACCCGTCAGTACGACATCGACATCCTCAACGAGATCGGTGGCGACAAGATCGCTCAGCACACCGTTGCCGTTCAGCAGGAAGGCGCTACCGTCTACGAGGGCGAGTCCTTCACCTTTAAGGGCTACGAGGCACTTCCCGAGGGCTACCTTGCTCTGCCGTTCGTGATGTTTGCCCAGGCTATCAGTCTGCTCAACTCCGTGCGCGTGGGCAACACGCCCGATACGCCGAGCCCCACCGGCACGGTCAACCGCGTGGTTAAGGGCGTGACGATTCACCCCTTCACCGCTTAATCGCGTCCCCCTGTAAGGGCGCCCGTCCGCTCATAACGGCGGGCGGGCGCTTTTTGTTTTTACATGGACCGGGTATAAGCATTACCAAAGTCAACTGCTTTAGAAGCAAGGAGTGCATATGAGCACGTACGCAATTAAGGCTGACAAGTTCTTCTTGCCGGCAGGCCCGCAACTGGGCGGCTATCTTATGGTCGAGGATGGCGTTTTTGGCGCCTGGCAGGCCGACGAGCCCTCTTGCGAGATTAAGGACTACACGGGATCGTGGATCGCACCGGGTATGGTCGATACTCACATCCATGGCTTCTATAACCACTCGACTACCGATAACGATCCCGAGGGCATTGATATCAGCTCGACCGAGCTCGCCCGTCGCGGTACCACCAGCTGGCTGCCCACGACGTTCACCGATGGCGTCGAGCAGATCAAGGATGCCTGCGCCGCCATCGCCCAGGCTGACGAGGGCCGCGGCCCCGACTTCTGCGGTGCTCGCATTCAGGGCATCTACCTGGAGGGCCCCTTCTTTACTATGAAGCACGTGGGCGCGCAGAACCCCGCTTATCTTATCGATCCCTCCGAGGAGGTCTTCGATCAGTGGCAGGAGGCTGCGGGCGGTCGCATCGTTAAGAGCGCCATGGCCGCCGAGCGCGATGGTGCCGCTGCTTATGCGGCTGCTCTGAACGCCAAGGGCGTGGTGACCAGCATCGGTCACTCCGACGCCACCTACGATGAGTGCATCGCCGCTATCAATGCCGGTGCCAGCTGCTTTACGCATACCTATAACGGCCAGCGCGGTCTGCATCACCGTGAGCCCGGTGTCGTGGGTGCTGCCATGTCTACGCCCGAGACCTACGCCGAGATCATCTGTGACGGCAAGCACGTAAACCCTGCCGCCATCAAGGCGCTGCTGCAGGCAAAGGGCTGGCAGCACACGGTACTCATCACCGACTGCCTGGGTTGCGGCGGCATGCCCGAGGGCAGCTACACCAGTGGCGGCATGGACGTCATCATGAAGGACAACCTGTGCTGGCTCGCCGACGGCAAGAGCATTGCCGGCTCGGTGCTCACGCTTGCCCAGGGCGTCAAGAACATCGTCGACTGGGGCATCGCCAGCGCCGATATCGCCATTCGCATGGCAACTGAGGTGCCGGCACGCTCCGCGCACATCGAGGATAAGTGCGGCAGCATCATGCCGGGTCGCGACGCCGACTTTGTCGTGTTCGACCATGAGCTCACCCTCGTCGAGACGTATGTTGGCGGCCAGAGCGTCGGCAACGCCTTTACCGAGTAACGATAGAAAAAGACGGCGGGCCCGAATCTGCTCGGACCCGCCGTATGGGTTAAACGCTCAAAAGCACCTTAACAGTTACAGCTTGTTAGCGATCTTCTTTGCCGTGCGCTTGACGCCGGCCACAAGACCCCCCGCGGGATGCTCCTTTTCGTATGCTAGACGCTTCTCGCGCTTGGCATACTCTTCGACGATGATATCGCCGTACTCATCTTCGATTTTGTCGAAGAAATCGACAGCTCCCTTAATCTCTTCGGCAGTTGGGTGCCCCTTCTGGACACCGCCGGTGAGTTTGAACGGCCCCCACGTATCAAAGCCGGGACAGCCGTAGACGCCCATAAAGATGGCCTGCCTCATGCGGCAGATGCCATCGATATCCTTGCCGTACCACTTGTTTTTGCCACCGTAGGTCATAAGGCCAAACACCTTGTCCTGCGGCTGCAGCACGTTCGTGAGCACGCGCGCCATATCTTTGTCGATCTCGGAGTAATAAATACCTGTGGCGACACCGATCAGATGGTATTCGTGCAGGTCGGGGTACTCGTTTTTACCGAGTGACTTCACGTCGAGGGTATCGATTTCGGGGTGTGCCTCAACGATGGCGTCCACGAGCTTTTTCGTATTGCCGTGGTGGCGTGAGGCATAAAGGATGATGGTTCGCATAAGAAGGCCTTTCAGCTGTAATTGCATCAATGTCTGTATGGTACCCCGTTGCATGCCTGGGAAACCGGACGCATCGATGAACGTGCGGGTTTGTCCTTTGGTCAGGGCCGAGACGGGTTCTTGCGAGCAAAAAGCAGTTGTTCGAAAGGATGGACAATGGAATACGCTCTCTCCAACGATTCGATTTCTATCAAGGTCTCCACGGCCGGTGGTTCGTTTACCTCGATTGAGGCTGGAGGTCGCGAGTACTTGTGGCAGGGCGATCCCGCGGTGTGGTCCGGCCAGGCACCGATTTGCTTCCCGATTTGCGGAGGTTTGCGCGATAACAGCGCCATGACGTTTGCCGGACATCATGTGAAGCTCGCCCGCCACGGCTTTGCGCGCAAGCAGGAGTGGAAGCTGTTGAGCCAAAGCACAAACGAGTTGGCTATGTGCCTGGCATCCGAGGATAACGCCGCGCTGCTGAGCGATTATCCGTATCCGTTTAAACTTGTCGCCCGCTATACGCTCGAGGACGCCGCCGTGCGTGTCTCCTATGAGGTTACCAACGAGGGCACCGAGGACATGCCTTTCTTTATCGGTGGACACCCCGGCTTTAGGTGTCCGCTCGACGAGGGTGAGTCCTATACGGACTACGAGTTGCGTTTTGAGAAAGACGAGGCTGCGGAGCTCTGCACCGCCGTTCCCTCGACCGGATTGATTGATGCGGACAGGCGCTCCAAGAACCCCATGGTGGGAAAGACGCTGCCTTTGTCGCATGAGCTCTTCGATTTTGCGGAGACCATCTTTGACGTGCTCGAGAGCCGTCAGGTCACGCTTTCCAAAAAGGGCGAGGACAAGGGCGTTCGCCTGAGCTTTGAGGGCTTCCCGTACCTCATTGTGTGGAGCAAGCCCGAGGGTGATTTTGTGGCAGTTGAACCCTGGGGCGGCCTCTCGACCTGTTCCGATGAGGATGACGTGCTTGAGCACAAGCGCGGCTGCCTTATCGCCAAGCCCAAAGAAACCATCGTGCGCTCGTTCACAATCGAGATTCTGTAGTCGCATGTAGCCAATTCGTTTTGCAAGGCATAAGGAGCCTGCGAGATAAGGAGCTAGAAATGATCCTCACCGTTACGATGAACCCGTCCGTCGATACGCGCTATCAGCTCGATGAGCTCATTATCGACGACGTCAACCGCGTGACGCCCGAAAAGACCGCCGGCGGTAAGGGCCTCAACGTGGCCCGCGTCCTGGGCCAGCTGGGCGACGATGTCGTGGCAACCGGCCTGCTTGGTGGTCATATGGGCGCCTATATGGCCGAGCTCATGGATGCCAACGGCATTAAGAATGATTTTGTGCCCATCAAGGGCGAGACCCGCATCTGCCTCAATATCCTTCATGCCGGCAACCAGACCGAGCTGCTCGAGAGCGGCCCGACGATTGCCCCCGAGGAACTCGATGCCTTTACCGACAAGTTCGCCGAGCTTGCGAGCAAGGCCGATGTCGTTACTATCTCGGGTTCGCTGCCCCGCGGCGTCGAGGCGGACTACTACGCCAAGATCACGGGCATTGCTGAGAACGCCGGCGCCAAGGTGCTGCTCGATACCTCGGGCGCCTCGCTTGAGGCTGCGCTCAAGTCCGAGGTCAAGCCTGAGCTGGTTAAGCCTAACCTGACCGAAATTAACGGCCTTCTGGGCACGAGCTTTACCACCGACGATGTGGACGAGCTCCGTTCCGCGCTCGCCTCTGACGCCCGCTTCTCCGATATCCCCTGGGTCGTCGTATCCATGGGCGCTGCCGGCTCAGTTGGCTTCCACAATGGCCGTGCGTTCCGCGCCAAGACCCCCGATATCCCCGCCGTTAACGCTACGGGCTCTGGCGATTCGACCATTGCCGGCTTCGCACATGCGATTGCTGCCGGCGCCGACGACGAGACGGTGCTGCGTACCGCCAACACCTGCGGCAAGCTCAATGCCATGGATCCCATGACTGGCCACTTGGTTATGGATCGTTGGGACGAGGTTTACAACGGCGTTGTCGTGACCGAGCTGTAGGAGGTTGTGCTGCGGCCCCGGCATCGGTTGCTAGCTCATGTCGACGACAAGTGCAGTAGCATTATGCCGGGGCGCGACGCCGACACTGTCGTGTTCAATCCCGACCTTACCCTGGTCGAGACGCATGTGGGTGGCAACAGCGTCGGTAACGCGTTTATCGAGTAGCCGCCAAAGAAACGATCCGAGAGGGGATTTAGATGATTTACGGTGCACTGGGCGATATCGAGGAATACCGCGGAATGCTCAAGGGCCTCGACGTGCTGATCGATTGGCTCGAGGAAAACGATCCGGCGAAGCTCGAAGTCGGCAGCCATCCGATTCTGGGCGACAAGGTCTTTGCGAACGTCATGGCTCCCACGACTCGTCCCGAGGCCGAGGCTCACTATGAGACGCATCAGCGCTATCACGACCTGCAGATCGACATTGAGGGTCGCGAGGCCTTTAAGGTTGCCACGGGCAGCCTGACGCTGGTTCAGGAGTTTGACGAGAAGGACGACTACGACCTGGTCGATTCCGACGCCTCGATTGCCGGCGATCTTGCTGACGATAAGTTTGCGCTGTTTGTTGCCGGCGAGCCCCACATGCCCACGCTCGAGTTCCCGGGCGATGGCGCACAGCCGGTCAAGAAGATCTGCTTTAAGCTGCTTGCAGACGCTTACTGGGAGGAGTAACGAGCTGCTCGGCTGAGCTGTTCGTGTTGCGAGCGTTATCCCTTGGGGGAGCTCGCTTGGGCCCCGCTGATCGCGGTTCCTTTGGGGATTGCGGTTGGCGGGGCTTTTGTTGAGTAGGGGAGTTTCCGGCGGCGTTGTGCTTGGATTGGCGGATGCGCGCCCGAAATCGGCAACAAAAAAGCCGCCCGAAGGCGGCTATCTTGTGCAATGGAGCCAGCGACCGGGCTCGAACCGGTGACCCCCGCTTTACGAGAGCGGTGCTCTACCAACTGAGCTACGCTGGCGGCCATGTGGTGACGCAACTGAGGCGTCAACGGCTGTCTATGATACGGGACATCGCAAATCCGCGCAAGTGTTCTGACGGCTTTTCTCACTTTAAATGCACTAATATTAGAGGCGTGATGTCTGCGGTACCCATTTGGTGCTTGACCTGCTGTTGAGTTGGTGGCCGACGTCCCGCCCGTATGGGTCTCAAACAGAATGAGGCAGCCATGGCTCAACCCAAGATTCTTCTCACGCGTATCGACGACCGTTTCATTTACGGGCAAGACGTTGAGCTGTGGAACGAAGCCGTGGGTTCCAACCTTGTCTTAATCGTCAACGATGAGATCGCGGCGGACGCTCGCAAGTGGGCCCCTATGAGGGTGGCCACGCCCGATGGCGTCTGGACACGGTTCTTCTCGGTGCAAAAGACCATCGACATTATCCACACCGCGACGTCGCGCCAATGGATTCTGATCATGGTAGCCTCGCCCTCCGATGCGATCGCGCTGGTTAAGGGCGGTGTGCCGATAACCAAGATCAGCATTGGCCATATGCAGGCAGGGGAGGGCAAGCGTCCCGTTACGCCTGCCGTTGCCGTAGACAATGCGGACATCGCCGCCTTCAAAGGGTTGCAAAAGCTCGGCATAGAGCTAGAAATCCGCTACCTTCCCAGTTTCGCACCCGACCCCATTGGCAATCTGTTCAACTGATCCCTTGGGGACGGAGGAAAACGGATCATTTTGCCTTTGCGAGGGACGCGCGCGATGCTGCCTGTCAAAAACTATACCCAGTTACTACGTTTGATCGGCTATCGCCGAGCATATCGAATTTGAGCAAAATAAAACCGCAGGTAGACGGCTCGCGAATGTAACAAAAACCGATGCATGGTCGAGCATTCCGGGCTAAACGTAGTAAATGGGCATAGTTTTGATATGTCACTCATGCAGTCACAGCGAAAATGAGCCCAAAAGGTGAAAAGCGCCCGCCGGCGGTGGTGCCGGCGGGCGCTGCTGTGCGATATGTCGCATTGTGGGCTTAGTGCCTCATAAAGTGGTACTCAATCACATTGCTGTAGGGATGACCCGGGCCCACGATGCCCTGCGGGAACAGCGGCTGGTGCGGCGTGTCGGGGTACATCTCTGCCTCGAGGGCAAAGCCGGCACCCCAACCATAGTTGGCGTCGTCCTTGGCGTGCTCGTCGCCCAGCCAGTTGCCGGTGTAGAGCTGCACGCCCGGGGCGGTGGTGTAGTAGTCTAGCTCGCGGCCGGTCCACATCTCCTCGACATGCAGGGCGCGGCGCAGATTGCGGCCGTACTGATAGCCATCGATGCACAGGCAGTGATCGTAGCCGCGGGCCTGCTTAATCTGCGGGTCGTCGGCTTCCATGCCGGGAGCGACGGGGCGCAGCTCGCGGAAGTCAAACGGCGTGCCCTCGACCGGAGCGATTTCGCCGGTGGGGATATTCTGCTCGTTAATGGGCAGGTAGTGGGCAGCGTTAGCAACAAAGAAGTGCTCGCAGTCCATGCCGGCGCTATGACCGGCAAGGTTAAAGTACGTGTGGTTGGTCATGGACACGTAGGTGGCGCGGTCGCTCTCGCAGCCATACTCGATGCGGAAGACGCCAGCGCGCGTAACGGTAAACACGGCCGTAAAGGTTCGGTTGCCGGGCAGGCCCAGCTCGCCATCCTTAAGAGAGGTGGTCATGCGCACAGCATTGTGGACCTCGTCGAGTTCAACGTCCCACACGCGCTTGTGCAGGCCATGCTCAAGATCGCTGTGCAGGTTGTTGGTGCCCTCGTTGGCGGGCATATGCCAGTCCGTGCCGTCGATAGTGATTGTGGCGCCCGCGGTGCGGTTTGCCACGGGGCCGATGGTCGCGCCAAAGCAGGCGGGGTTGTCAAAGTAATCCTCGAGCTTATCGAAGCCCAACACCACATCGCGCACGTTGCCGGGAATGTCGGGCACATCGATACCAAGCACGGTGGCGCCATAGTCCATAATGCGAACGCAGATCTCGGGCCCGTTGAGGGTGTAACGATGAACGGGGGTGCCGCACGGCGCGGTGCCGAAAAGCTCGGAAGTGATCATTTGGTTCCTAACATCGAGGTATTTCAGACAAACTTTAGCGTGAACAGGCGAGATTATCACTACACCCCACTAAAGCAGGGGGTATTTTTCTCAAAAAAGTGATGATTGGAGCTGTGCGGGCATTCATTTTTGACGCGCACGAGTCTGATACAATTTGTTCGTTACTGTTTGAATGATATGCGCGCAAAGAACGGCGAGGATTCATCGTGATTAAGGCAGAGCGACAGGATAAGGTTCGGCAGCTGCTCGAAGAGCAGGGCACGGTCTCGGTCAAGGAGATTTCGGACGCACTGGGCGTTTCGGACATGACGATTCGTCGCGACCTTGAGGAACTTGCGAGTCTGGGCGAGATTGAGCGCGTGCACGGCGGAGCTCGCAGTGCACAGGGACGTCCCCACGCTATGTTGCGCCACGAGTACTCGCACAGCGAAAAGCGCACTAAGCATGCCGAGGAAAAGCTGCAGATCGCGCGCCGCGCCGTGGAGCTTATCGAGGAAGGCTCGACCATCTTTTTGGGCACGGGTACTACGGTGGAGCAGATGGCCTCGATGCTGCCGGCGTTTCGCCTGCGCATTGTGACCAACTCGCTTTCGGTGTTTAGCCTGCTCGAGGCGCGCGAAGACTGCGACCTGTGCCTCGTGGGTGGTATGTACCGTCGCCGCACCGCCGCTTTTGTGGGACCAACGGCCGAGGATACCCTGCGTGCGCTGGGTATCGACGCTGCGTTTATCGGCGCCAACGGCATCTTGGACGGTGACGTATCTACGTCCAACATGGACGAGGGCCGTATCCAGCAGCTCGCCTTTAGCAAGGCAGACTCGCGCTATCTGATCGCCGACTCCAGCAAGATTGGCAAGCGCGACTTCTACACCTTCTGCCGCCTGGACAGCTTGGACGCCGTGGTGTGCGAACCGGGTATCGCCGCCGAGAACCGCGCCGCCATCGAGGAGCACACGCAGGTCATCTGCTAGCTATCGCTACGGGATTGCCAACAGGCGATGCGGGAGGACTTTTACCTCCTGTCATTGTGGGAACCAGCGCGTCAGCGCTACGCGATATGACGCGCAAATGAGGACTCCACTATCAAATCGTCTCAACCTGTAACAGGTAGGGGTGAAACCACCAACCAGATGTTACAGATTGGGGGGATTGTCCTGTGCATTTGTCTCAATCTGTAACAGCTAGGACCCAAAAACTCGACTAGATGTTACAGATCGAGATTTTGTCTACCCAGCCATCATCTTTGTCTTGATCTGTAACAGTTAGACGGCCAAAAGCGAATCAGATGTTACAGATCTAGACATTTCGAACCGGGTGCCCCCGTTCATCTCAATTTGTAACAGCTAGGGCCGAAAATCTCTGCTAGATGTTACAGATCGAGACAAATGGCCTGCTCGGGCCGAGCCAAAACGAAAAGGCCGCATGCGAACCCGTGGAGGGATTCGCATGCGGCCGACAGGGGGTATGCGGCAAAAGTTAGGCCATAAGCAGGCCGGTCTCCGCGACGTTCTTGTACCAGTACGCGCTCGCCTTGGGATAGCGCTTCTGGGTCTCGAAGTCGATGTAGAACAGGCCGTAGCGCTTGTTGTAGCCGTTGGTCCAGGAGAACTGGTCCTGCAGCGACCACACAAAGTAACCGTCGACGTTTACGCCGCCGTCGATTGCCTTGAGGATCCATGCGAGATGCTGGCGCATGTAGTCGATGCGAGGGGCGTCGTCGATAAAGCCGTCCTCGAAGTCGTCCTTATAGCCCATGCCGTTCTCGGTGATGTAGATCTTCTTGTAGTTGGGGTAATCGTTCTTAATGCGGAGCAGCAGGTCGTAGAGGCCCTCGGGATAGATGATCCAGTCCCAATCGGTGGTGGGTACGCCTTCGCGCACGCATGACTCGCCCACGCCCTTGAGGAACCAACGCGAGGAGCCCTTGTCGCCGGTGCCATTGTGGTTGATGTCGTTTTCGCCCTCGGCGGCACGCAGGAACTGGCACTTGTAGGTGTTGACGCCCAGGCAATCGTTGTAGGGGAGCGCGGCGGTCAGCGCGGCGATGTCCTCGTCGCGGACGTCGAGCTCGCCGCCGGCGATATGGGCCAGCTTAGTCGCGGCCTCCATGGTGTCGGCTGCATAGTGGCCGCGGAAGGTGGCGTCGAGTACCCAGCGGTTGTTGATGACGTCGGCCATGCGGGCGGCCTCGCAGTCGGCAGCGCTGTTGGGATCGAGGGGATACTTGGGCTCCAGGTTCTGGACAATGCCGATCTCGCCCTCAAAGCCGCCCTCATGGAAGGCGACGACAGCCTTGGCGTGGGCCACCATCATGTTGTGCATGAGCTGGAAGGCCTTGTCCAGGCGATACTTCTCGCCGTGCGGCCAGTTGCCGACGATAAAGCTGCCCTCGGCGGTCGCGGGAATCTCGTTAAAGGTAAACCAGTGCTTGACCTCGGTGAACTCGGCAAAGCAGAACTTGGCGTACTCGACAAAGGCGTCGATCGTCGTGCGCGTCAGGAAACCCTCATCGCCGTTCTGGTAAAAGGCCTCGGGCGTATCAAAGTGATCGAGCGTGACATAGGGGATAACGCCGGCTTTGTTGCAGGTGGCGAAAAGCTCGTGATAGAAGGCAACGCCTTCGGGGTTAATCTCGCCGGTGCCACTGGGGAAGATACGGCTCCAAGCGATGGAGACACGAATGCCGTTAATGCCGAAGCGCTGGCACAGGTCAATATCGACCGGGTACTTGTTGTAGAAATCGCTTGCGGGGTCGGGGGAGAAGCGACCCTGAGCAGCCAGGAAATCGTCCCAGGGCACTTTGCCCTTGCCGTGCGTGCGGGTCTCGCCCTCAACCTGGTAAGCGGCGGTGGCGCCGCCAAACACAAAGCCGTCGGGGAACTGCATGGGGTTGGTCATGAGTCATCCTTTCTGTGGGATACGAATAGGGAGAGGTGCCCGAACTGGGGATCCGGGCACCAACAGAGGGAGGAACTAGTCGAGGTTCTCGCGGAGCCACTTGATGGCGCCAGCGGGGTCGCGAGTAAGGTCGATATATTCCTTGCCGCGGGGAGCGAGCAGCTTAATGCCCAGACGATCGGTGTCGGCCTTCATGTCGTTGTAGTAGCTACGAACCTGCGGGGCGAGCACGATGACATCGTACTGATCCATGATGGCAGTGTGCTGGCCATAGGCGCCTGCGGAGGAAGCGATGTTCTCTCCGGTCTGCGCGGCACCTTCCTTGATGGCATTGGCAAGCATGGCAGAGGTGCCGGCGCCGGCGCACAGGACGAGGACCTTCAGGCCGTCGACATCCTTCTTGGCGGATGCATCGGCAGCGGGCTCGGGCTGATCGGCGACAGGCTCGCTGCCGGCGG
>URVK01000017.1 GCA_900551305.1 uncultured Collinsella sp. | reverse complement strand
GAAGGAGCCGTCGAAGTCGCGGGTACGGGCGATCACGGTGTGCGGACGGACGATCTTGCCCTCGGCATCGGTCGTGATGAACTCGTTGGTCTTGGGATCGAGCGGCGTGTTGGCCGGCGCGATGACGTGCTTCTCTTCCTCGTCAGCGGTCATCCAGTCGATCTGGTCGGTGGCAACGCCGTTCTCGACGCGACGGAACGGAGCCTCGATGAAGCCGTACTCGTTGACGCGGGCGTAGAGAGCGAGCGAGCCGATCAGGCCGATGTTGGGGCCTTCGGGGGTCTCGATCGGGCACATGCGGCTGTAGTGCGAGTTGTGAACGTCGCGGACGGCCGTCGGCACGTTGGTGCGGCGGCTGGAGCCGGACTTGTGGCCGGCAAGACCGCCAGGGCCGAGTGCGGACAGACGGCGCTTGTGGGTCAGACCGGTCAGGGGGTTCGCCTGGTCCATGAACTGCGAGAGCTGCGAGGAACCGAAGAACTCCTTGATGGAGGCCACGATCGGACGGATGTTGATGAGCGACTGCGGGGTAATCTCGTCGATGTCCTGGGAGCTCATGCGCTCACGGACGACGCGCTCCATACGGCTCATGCCGATACGGAACTGGTTGGCGACGAGCTCGCCGACGGTGCGGATGCGGCGGTTGCCAAAGTGGTCGATGTCGTCGACCTTGAAGCCCTGCTCGCCGGCAGCGAGGGACAGGAGGTAGCGCAGCGTCGCAACGATATCCTCGTCGGTGAGCACCGTGACCTCTTCCTCGGTGGTGAGGTTGAGCTTCTTGTTGACCTTGTAACGACCGACGCGGGCCAAGTCGTAGCGCTGCGGGTTAAAGAGCAGACCCTCGAGCAGGCTGCGGGAAGCGTCCACGGTGGGAGGCTCGCCCGGGCGCAGACGACGGTAGATCTCGATGAGGGCGTCCTCGCGAGTGAGGGCGGTGTCACGCTCCAGGGTGCGCTTGATCACATCGGAGTTGCCGAGCAGCTCGATGATGTCGTCGTTGGTGACGGCAATGCCAAGGGCGCGCAGGAACATCGTGGCGCTCTGCTTGCGCTTACGGTCGATGGAGACCATGAGCTGGTCGCGCTTGTCGACCTCAAACTCAAGCCAGGCACCGCGGGACGGGATGATCTGGGCCTTGTAGATCTGCTTGCCCGAATCCATCTCGGAGCTGTAGTACACGCCCGGGGAGCGGACGAGCTGCGAGACGACGATGCGCTCGGTACCGTTGATGATGAAGGTGCCCTGATCGGTCATCATGGGGAAGTCGCCCATGAAGACGAGCTGCTCCTTGATCTCGCCGGTCTCCTTGTTGGTGAGACGGACGTCGGTCAGAAGCGGAGCCTGATAGGTCATATCCTTCTCGCGGCACTCCTCGACGGTGTGCGCGGGGTCGCCGAACTGATGCTCGCCGAAGGTAACCTCGAGAACATGGTTCTGGCTCTGGATGGGGCTGGATTCCTTGAACGCCTCACGAAGGCCCTCGTCCTTAAAACGCTCAAAGGATTCCCTTTGAACAGAGATAAGGTTGGGGAGCTCCATGGCCTCCGGGATTTTCCCGAAGCTGACGCGCTTGCGCTCAGTGGCAGTGTATGCGTAGGTCACCAGGTTTTTCCTCCTTCACGGAAATGCTCGGTGGGTTGGCGAGGCATAGCTTCGCCAGTTATCGCAATCTAATAGTTTATCAGGTACCGACCGTTCGGCAAGAAAAGCCTTGACGCGATTGAGTTTTTGGAGTAGCAAAGTTTTTCGACAGAAAATACGCAGGTAGATGTATGTGTATCGAACATCTGTTCATATATTTTCTGTGAACAGAGAGCCGGCAATCGCAGCTCTTATAAAAAACGGGCGCGAACCGAGGTCCGCGCCCGTAAATGTCGATGTCCGAAGGCTTACTTGCGCATCAATCCGCCGCGCTCGTCGATGGCGTCCCAGAAGGCATCGGCAAAGCGAGGATCGCTTGCGGCCATGAGGGCGTTGGTTGCCATCCAGCCAGACGGGGTGCCGGTGTCGTAGCCCGACAGCGGGTCGATAACGACAGCGTACATAGCCTCGCGATCGAGCGAGCGGGCCATGGCGTCGGTGAGCTGAATCTCGCCGCCCTTGCCGGCCTGCTGATCAGCGAGCAGGTCCATGACCAGCGGGCTCAGCAGATAACGGCCGACAATGTACAGGTTGGACGGAGCCGCCTCGGGAGCGGGCTTCTCGACCAGACCGCCGATGCGCCAGACAGCGCCCGGCTCTGCATCGGCAACGTCCTCGGCACCCTCGAGCGAACCGACGCGCTCACCGGCGATAACGCCGTAGCGGCTAACTTCCTCGGGCGAGCAAGCAGCGACGGCGATAACCGAAGCTCCACCGTGCTCCTTGGAAACGGCGAGCATCTTGTCGCAGATGTCGCGATTAGGCACAACGTAGTCGCCCAGAAGAACCAGGAAGTTCTCCCCTGCCACGGCGTCGGCAGCAGAGCGAATAGCATGGCCGAGGCCCTTGGGCTCGTACTGATAGCGGAAGTCGACCGGCATACCGCCAGCGTGGGCGACGGCATCGGCATAGGCGTTCTTGCCGCGCTCGCGCAGCAGGTTCTCGAGCGAGCGATCGGGCTGGAAGTAGTTCAGCAGCTCGGGCTTGCCGGGAGAAGTAACGATGATGGCATCGTCGACCTCCTCGGGGTCGAGCGCCTCCTCGACGACATACTGAATGACGGGCTTGTCGAGCACCGGCAGCATCTCTTTGGGCGTGCACTTGGTGCCAGGCAGAAAACGCGTGCCAAGACCGGCGGCGGGGATGATTGCCTTCATGTTATTCAAAGATCCTTTCGCAGGCGCAAAAGCGCCCCATGCGTGCGGCACACAGCCGCAGACCAAATTGCGATACCTAAGCATCTTACCGCTGGAACTATATGTCGCTACAAGGCAGAGACAATTCTTCAGCAGGTCAACGCAAATTATTGCTCGAATGGTGCAATTTTATTGCCCAACGGCAGGGTGCCCGATACGACGCAAATCACAGAACATGGCAGTTTGAGCTACCGATGTCGAGGGACCGAAAAACAAAAAAGACGGGGCTCGCAATGCGAACCCCGTCTGCAAAGAAATCTGGCGAGAAAGCCTGATTACTTGAGGGTGACAGCAGCGCCAGCAGCCTCGAGCTTCTCCTTGGCAGCCTCGGCGTCCTCCTTCTTGGCACCCTCGAGAACAGCCTTGGGAGCGCCCTCGACGACCTCCTTGGCCTCCTTCAGGCCAAGGTTGGTGAGCTCACGGACGGCCTTGATGACCTGGATCTTGTTGTCGCCGAAGCCCTCGAGCACGACGTCAAACTCGGTCTTCTCCTCGGCCTCAGCAGCGCCAGCAGCGGGAGCGGCGACAACAGCGGCAGGAGCAGCGGCGGAAACGCCGAAGGTGTCCTCGATAGCCTTGACGAGCTCGGAAGCCTCGAGAAGGGTCATTTCCTTAAGAGCATCGATGATCTCATCGGTGGTAAGCTTAGCCATTTCTAAGTCCTTTCGGTTTCCGTGCGGATGCACGGAGATCAGTTAAAACACAGCGCGAATGCGCCAGGGGTGCGGCGTTGCCGCCGCGGGTGAAAACAGCAACTAGGCTGCCTTCTGCTCGGAGACCTGCTGGATCGAACGAGCGAGACCAGAGGAAACGCCGTTGACGCAGACAGCGATGTCGCGAGCGAAACCGGAGATGAGACCGGCAATCTGGCCGAGAAGCTGATCCTTGGTGGGCAGCTCGGCGATAGCCTTAACATCATCAGCGGAAACGGCCTTGCCGTCGGAGATACCGCCCTTGATCTCAAGGACGCCCTTGGACTGAGCGGAGAAGTCCTTAAGGGCCTTAGCGGCCTCGACCGGCTCGGACTCGTAGAACACATAAGCGACGGGGCCGGCGAGGATCTCGTCGAGCTCGGGCTGCTCCTGGTTCTTGAGAGCGATCTTGACCAGGTTGTTCTTGTAGACCTTCATCTCGGCGCCGCACTCGCGAAGCTGATGACGCAGCTCCTGAGCCTGCTTAACCGTCAGACCGTTGTAGTTGACGACGAACAGACCGGCGTTCTCGGCGATACGGGACTCGATCTCTGCAACCTTGTCGATTTTGTACTGCTGGGGCATGAATTACACCTCCTCGAATTCTTTCCGGGCACGGTCCGCCACAAGGACGTGACGGGGGCATGTCCAAAAAGAAAGCCCCCGCGCTGCATGAGCGACGGGGGCGAGAAGACATATCTACTCGACCACCTCGGCTGGCGGGAAGTCCCATTAAGCTCGCGGGTAAGGCCCGTTTGCGCCGGCTGTCTCTGGCAGCGGATTCGTGCGTGAACCGAAAGTATTATGGCGGGGACCCCGGCGTCGGTCAATGGGCGCGAGGATTCGTACACAAACCCTGCATACGCTCCGGTCCGAGGGGCCGGGTTGAGATTTTCGCTCGGTCAAGTCCTGGCTCGCACGAAGAGCACATTAAGTGCTCTTCGGCTCGTGCGGAATCTACGAAAATCTCAACCCGGCCCCTCGGACCGGAGCTGCGGTAACTTTGCTGCGAATCCTCGTGTCCGTTGAGCGACGTGCCCCACTCATAATGCTTGGGTCGGTGGGCTGATGTGTTGCATCCCTGAGGGCTAAAAGGTTGAAAGGAAGGTGGACAGGCGGCGGAGGCCTTCGTCCAGGTCTTTATCGGAAACGCAATAGCTGAGGCGGACGTGGCCTTCGGTGCCGAAGCAGTTTCCGGGAACTAGGGCTACGTTTGCCTCTTTGATGGCTTTGATGCAGAAGTCTTCGCTGGTTAGGCCGAACTTTTTGATGCTCGGGAAAGTGTAGAAGGCTCCTGCGGGCTCTACTACGTCGAGGCCCATGGCGTCTAAGGCTGCGAGTACGCGTTCGCGGCGGGCTCGGTAGACTTTGAGCATGGGGGTTGGGTCGACGGTCAGGGCTCGGGCTGCGGCGTCCATTTCGAAGGAGACGGCACTCGATACTAAGTATTGGTGAGCCTTGGCGATCTCGGCGATGACGGGTGCCGCTGCCGCGAGCCAGCCCAGGCGCCAGCCGGTCATGGACCAGGGCTTGGAGAAGCTCTCGATGACTACCGTCTGTTCACGCAGCTCCGGGTGACGCTGGGCAAAGCGCTCGTAGCCATCCACATAAACCAGGCGGTTGTATACGTCGTCGCAGACCACGTAGATGCCCGCCTGCTCTGCCACGCGCGCCACGGCGTCGAGCGAAGCCGCGTTGAGGATGCAACCCGTAGGATTGTTGGGCGTGCAGATGACGATGGCCTTGGTCGCCGGCGTCACGCAAGCACGAAGTGCGTCCTCGTCAATCTGGAATTGCGCAGGCTCCGTATCCAAAAAGACCGCCTTGGCGTGGTTGGCCACGA
Organism: uncultured Collinsella sp.; assembly: GCA_900551305.1. Taxonomy (GTDB): domain Bacteria; phylum Actinomycetota; class Coriobacteriia; order Coriobacteriales; family Coriobacteriaceae; genus Collinsella. The sequence continues at coordinate 8,921 of URVK01000017.1, read as the reverse complement.
CGATGCTCTCGTACAGGCCAAAGGCAGGCGTGGGGATGATGACCTCGTCGCCGGGGTTGAGCATAGCCATGAATGTTGCCGACAGTGCCTCGGTCGCACCGTCGGTCAGGATGACCTCATCGGCGGAAAACGTAAGGCCCGCGTCCCCCATGTAGGCAGATAACGCCTCACGCAGGGCGGGGCGCCCGTTGTTGGGCGGATAGTGCGTGTCACCGCGGTCCAGTGCGGCGGTCACCTCGGCGCTAATCACATCGGGCGTGGGAAAATCGGGCTCGCCAAGCGCAAGCGCGATGCACCCCGGGTGCTGGGCGGCGAGCGCGTTAATCCGGCGGATACCGGAGGGCTTGAGCATGGCAAGCGAGGTATTCATGGGCAGACGCATGGCGTTCCTTTCGTAAGGGTTGCACTAGGATAGCGCGGCGGGGCGCCACCAGACGGTGTAACCTAAACGGAAACGAGCCGGAAAGGAGGCAGCATGGAGCCGACCGCGCGCAGCGATGTACCAAAAACGCTGCAAACCATTGCGTATATCAGCATTCCCAATAGTGCCGATCTTGAGTTTTTGCTCTGGGACCTGCAGGATGCCATCGCCGCCTATGCACAGCTTTCCGGCACCGCACTCCCCCGCCCGGTCGACTTGAAGGCAAATGACGCCGGCAGCGTTGCCGATGGCATCGTGCTGGCCATTGAAGATGTGGCTGACGATGAGACGTTGACAGCCATCGAGCAGGCGCTTGAGCGCTTTGGCGGTACGGGAACGCGCGTCTATGCCGCGATTCGAGCCGCACAAGAGAGCACTGAGCAGGCGCGTGGGACCGCCGTTCGCCTGCACAAGGCATGTGAGCGCCATGACCAATTGTGGTGTGGCGGCGTTGCCATCTGCGCCGGCAGCGGCATCGCAGCGCTTCGTCGCTCCCCGCGCATGGGCCTCTTGCGGCGACCGTTTTCGGAAGCGATGGACAAGCTCGTGGGCGCCGTTCGCATGGGGTGTTCCGTCGAACACGCGCAGAAGCTCGGTGGCGCCGCAACGGGTGGCGTCGACACCGACGGCATGGTGCGCGCCACGTCTGCGCTGCCCACACCGATCTGGCACGCCGTTATGAGGCATCTTGCCGAGCACTCAAACTGCTAAATCGAAAAAGCCTGCCAATCAACGGCTTCACTCCAGCGCTCGACAAGGCGTTCCAGACGCCACGCCGCATTGGCGGGACTTGTCGACGGCAGAACGATGGCCGGCAGCCCGGTGCGCTCTTGTAGATAGCGCTTGTAGAGCCGGCCAGCTGTACCACCGTTGCATATCACCTGCTCAATGGGAGCTGCGCCGGTAATGCGCTCGATATGTGCCGGCACAACGTTACGAATGCTCGCATCGCTCGAGCCCTTAATGTCGCAGCTCTCGATCACGTCCCACAGGGCCACGCCGCCGTTCAGCAGCATAGCCCGCTTGGCGGCAATCGAGGCGTCAAGCGTCACGGGCTCGCCGCTCGCCAAAGAGTCTCCCTCGTTGGGCGGCACGGGCGCACCAAGGCACGCGGCCATCACGCGCCAAAAGCGGTTCTGCGGATTGCCATAGTAGAAGGCATTGGCACGCGAGAGCACCGAGGGAAACGACCCCAGCACCAAAACGCGCGAGCGCTCGTCAAACACGGGCTCAAACCCATGCTCAATACCATGCTCAATATGCTGATAGCCCTCGTCCGGCGCAGTCATGAATTAGGCCCTCAGCAGATAACGCACCTCATAGGGCGCAAGTTCAAGGGAGCCTGTCAGCTCGACCGTGGGCGCATCGTCGGCAAGCAGGTCGACGAAGGAGCCGTTGAGTTCGCCGGCTCCAAAGGTATAGGGCTCGTTCACGGCATTGACCGCCACGAGCACCGTCGCGTCGTCGCAGGCACGCTCGAACAGCAGCTGCTTGTTCTGGATCACCACGTTGCGATAGGCACCGTAGTTGAGGGCACGGGCCGCCGCGTCGTTTGCCGAGCGTAGGTGCGCAAGCTGCTCGATGAAGGCCGTCAGCTCGTTGGGCGCAGGCTCATCGAGCGCAGGGCGCAGCGCCCAGTCGCCATCGGGGCCGCCCTTTTCGCCAGCAATTCCCCACTCGCTGCCATAGTAGACGCACGGGATGCCTGGCATGCCAAAGAGCATGCCGTAGGCGGGACGCAGACAGGACTTGTCGGTGAGGATGCTCGCCAGGCGCGGCACATCGTGGTTGTCGACAAACGACAGCAGATGTTTGCCGCGGTAGATGCACCAAGGGTCGCCGCCAAACTGACGGTGCAGCGAATGGGCGATCTCGAACATGTTGACCGAGTTAAAGCTGGAGTACAGGCCCTTGTAGCACTCGTAGTTGGTGCAGGAGTCGAGCATCTCGTCGTTGACGATTTGGTTGTAGTCGCCGTGGAGCGTCTCGCCGATCAGCACAAAGTCGGGCTTGAGCTCACGGGTAAAAGCGTGCAGGCGGCGCATGAAGTCGCGGTCGAGCATATAGGCAACGTCCAAGCGCAGGCCGTCGACGCCAAAGACCTCGGCCCAGCGACGCACGGACTCGAGCAGGTAATTGACCACGGCGGGGTTTTGCAGGTTGAGCTTCACAAGCTCAAAATGGCCCTCCCAGCCCTCATACCAAAAGCCGTCGCCGTAGCACGAGTCACCGTCAAAGCTGATGTGGAACCAATCCTTGTACGGCGAATCCCACTTGCGCTCCTGCACATCGCGGAAGGCCCAAAAACCGCGGCCGACGTGGTTGAAGACGGCATCGAGCACCACGCGGATGCCATGGGCATGCAGTGTGTCGCACACGGCGGCAAAGTCGACATCCCCACCCAGGCGGCGGTCGATATGGCGCAGGCTGCGCGTATCGTAGCCGTGGCTATCGGACTCGAGCGGCGGGTTGATGAGCACAGTGCCAACGCCGAGTTCCTGCAGGTAGTCGGCCCATTGGGCAATCTTCATGATGGGGGCATCGGGGCTGGGTGCAGTGCCGGCAGCTTGAGAGAGTTCGTCCTCGGCAACGGGTGCGGCATTCTCACGCGGAGCTCCGCAAAAGCCCAGCGGATAAATCTGGTAGAACGTCGTCTCGTATGCCCACATAGCAACCTCCCGGTAAGCTCAACATAACGACATCCATTGTATGTCCAGCTTGTATCCTCTCCCCCAAAATAAGTTGCGGTGGAATAGTTCCTGTCTGGGCCTTCAGAAGCCTTAAACAGGAACTATTCCACCGCAACTGATGAGGGGACGTGATTAGGCGACGGGCTTGGCGCGGCGGATGGCCGGAAACAGCACGGTGATGGCGAGGATGACGCCCACGACGGCAATCGCCCCGCCCACAAAGCCGATCCAGGCGATACCGGGACCCGAAACCACGGCTCCGCCGATCGCGGTACCCGTGCCGATACCGAGGTTGAACAGGCCCGAGAAGATCGACATGGCGACGGCCGACGAATCTGCCGACGTGTGCTTGATGAGCTCGGCCTGAAACGCCACGTTAAAGGCCGTGGCGCAGCAACCCCACAGTGCGCAGACGGCAAGCACTGTCACGAGCGACGATGCGGCCGGCCCCATGAGCAGCAGGGCCACCGGCACGCCGGAGAGCGTGATAGCCAAGAACGGGAAGCGATGCCCATCGAACAGGCGGCCAAACAGCCAGCTTCCGAGCAAACCAGAGCAGCCAAACGCCGTCAGCGTCATGGTAATGGCGCCCGCATCGACGTGCGCGACCTGCGCCAGGAAGGGCTCGATATAGCTGTAGCTTGCGTAATAGCCGGTCGCCATGAAGACCGTGACTGCGTAGAGCGCGATGAGGAGCGGGTTCTTGAGCAGCTCGGGCAGCTGTTTGACGGTAAAGCGCTCACCCGCCGGCATGGCCGGGAACACCGCTGCCTGGTAGACGACCGCGATGGCTGAGAGGCCCCCGACCACGGCAAACGTCATGCGCCAGCCCACGGCCAAGCCAATGGCGCGACCGAGCGGCAGGCCAAAGATCTGCGCGATGGACGAGCCCGTAGCGATCATGCTGATGGCGAGCGCGCCGTGGCGAGTGTTGACCAGGCGCGAGGCCATAATCGAGGCGACTGACCAGAACACGGCATGTGCGCAAGCGACCACCAGGCGCGCGCAGACCAGGATGGGATAGGTCGGCGCCACAGCGGACAGGAACTGACCGAGCGAGAACACGGCCAGCACGCCCAGCAGCATCCGCTTGAACTCAAAGCGCGAGGCGAACACCATGAGCGGCAGCGACAGCAGCATGACGCCCCAGGCATAGACCGAGATCATGATGCCCGCCTGGGCCTCGGTGAGCGAGAACGACGCGGCGATATCAGTCAAAAGGCCGATGGGCATAAACTCCGACGTGTTGAACACGAACGCACAGCAGGTGAGCCCGACGAGTGGGAGCCATTGCTTGAGCGTGATGCCGTCTTGCCTTGTCTGAGTCATATATAACGTCTCCAATCGTTTTGAGCGGAGGCGATTATATAGCAACGGCCCCGCATCCGTCAGTACAGAAGCGGGGCCGAAAACAATTCGATACACAGAGGTTGCGCCGTCAATTCATAACTAAGCCAACCCCAGCAATATGCCCGCCGAATGCACGACAAACGCCACGATCCAGGCAACGGCAACCTGAAACGCGAATACGGCCACGGCATAGCGCGCGCCCAACTCGCTCTTGACAGCGCCGATAGCGGCCACGCAAGGCGGGTACAGCAGCGTAAAGACCAAGAACACGTAGGCGGTAAACGGCGAAAACATGGTTGACAATGCCGCGGGCGAGGTTGCACCCAAAAGCACCGTGAGTGTCGAGATGACACTCTCCTTGGCGATAAGTCCGGTGACGAGTGCCGTCGAGGCGCGCCAGTCGCCAAAGCCGAGCGGGGCCAACACCGGCGCGATGATGCTACCCAGACCGGCAAGCAGGCTTTGCGACTGGTCGGCGACCACATTAAAGCGGATATCGAACGTCTGCAGGAACCAGATGACCACCGTAGCGGCAAAGATAATGGTAAAGGCCTTGGTGATGAAGTCCTTGGCCTTATCCCATGCCAGCATCACCGTCGTCTTGACGCTCGGCAGGCGGTAATTGGGAAGCTCCATGATAAACGGCACCGGGTCGCCCTTAAATGCCGTGCGGTTGAGCACCAAAGCCGCGATACAGCCGACCACGATACCGATCAGATAGAGCGAGACCATGGCGGGAACCGTCGCCTGCGGGAAAAACGCCCCGCACAGCAAGCCGTAAACCGGCAACTTGGCTGAGCAGCTCATAAACGGCGTGAGCATGACCGTCATCTTGCGGTCGTGCTCGGATGGGAGCGTACGGGTCGACATGATAGCCGGCACGGTGCAGCCAAAACCGACGAGCATGGGCACAAAGCTGCGGCCCGACAGGCCGAAGCGACGCAGCACCTTATCCATGACAAAGGCCACGCGCGCCATGTATCCGGAGTCTTCCAGAATGGAGAGGAACAAGAAGAGCACGACGATAATCGGCAGGAAGGTCAGCACGCTGCCCACACCCGTAAGCACGCCGTCGACAGCCAGCGAGCGCACCACGTCGTTGGTACCGAACACCTTGAGGCCCGCATCGGCCGAGGCGATGATGGCAGCGATACCGTCCTCCATGAGTCCCTGCAACGCCGCGCCGATCACGCCAAACGTCAGCCAAAAGACGAGGCCCATGATCACCAGAAACGCCGGAATGGCTGTGTAACGACCTGTCAGGATGCGGTCAATCTTGACGGAGCGCACGTGCTCGCGGCTCTCGTGCGGCTTGACGACGCAACGCCCGCACACGTCGCCGATAAAGCTAAAACGCATATCGGCCAGCGCAGACAGGCGGTCGGTGCCGGCCTCGCCCTCCATCTGGGTGATGATGTGCTCGATAGCGTCGAGCTCGTTGCGATCCAGGTGAAGCGCCTCGGTCACCAGCTCGTCGCCCTCAACCAGCTTGGTCGCCGCAAAGCGCACCGGGATGTGCGCCGTCACGGCATGGTCCTCGATCAGGTTAGCAATGCCGTGGATGCAGCGATGCAGCGCACCGCCGTCCGGGCCGTCGGGCGCACAAAAGTCCAGGCGACCAGGGCGCTCGCGGAACCGCGCCACGTGCAGGGCGTGGTCCACCAACTCGCCGATACCCTCGTTGCGGGCAGCGCTAATGGGAACAACGGGCACGCCCAACAGGCTCTCGAGCAGGTTGACGTCCACGGCGCCGCCGTTGGCGGTCACCTCGTCCATCATGTTGAGCGCGATGACCATAGGACGGTCGAGCTCCATGAGCTGCAGTGTCAGGTACAGGTTACGCTCGATGTTGGTGGCGTCAATGATGTCGATGATGGCGTCCGGGCGCTCGTCAAGGATGAATTGACGGCTCACGATCTCTTCGCCCGTGTACGGCGACAGCGAATAGATGCCAGGCAGGTCGGTAACGCTTGCCTCGGGGTGGTTGCGGATGGTGCCATCTTTGCGGTCGACCGTCACGCCGGGAAAGTTACCGACGTGCTGGTTGGAGCCCGTCAGCTGGTTGAATAACGTGGTCTTGCCGCAGTTTTGGTTGCCGGCGAGGGCAAAGTGCAGCGGCGCGCCCTCGGGCACGGCCGTCTTTGCCGCACGGGGCGAATACGTCCCCTCGCCCAGGGCCGGATGCTCCGTCGTGCCGATTGCGGCGTTAGCGCGCGGACCCGTATCGGTGTCGTGAATACCCACGAGCTCGATGCGAGCGGCATCGTCCTTGCGCAGTGTCAACTCGTAGCCACGCAGGCGGATCTCGAGCGGATCGCCCATGGGGGCGTACTTCATCATGGTGACTTCGGTGCCCGGCGTTAGACCCATGTCCAAAATATGCTGTCGGAGTGCCTGATCGTCCGATGCCACCGATGCGACAACGGCGTCCTTTCCAATCTCGAGCGTATCGAGCTTCACGTCCGTGTTCCTCCCCCGGCGCCCACAGGGCGTTGCATTTATGTTCACCATGGCTAACCGTTTGCCATGGCTAACCATTTTTACCCATGCATGATAGCGCGAACACACAACAACGTTCAATCGGCAGATTGGCGCAATGGGGACAGGCAGGAGAGTTCAGGGCCATAGTTTCCCGATGAGGCCTCTCGGGGAAACTACATCCCAGAATTCTGGCTCGAAACGGGATATGGTTTCCCAAACAGGCCTCTTACGGAAAATGCATCCCGGAATCCCCACTCGAAACGGGACGCACTTTCCCAGTCGAGGCCCTATGGGAAACTGCGTCCCACCTTGAAAGGCAAAACTGGGACGCAGTTTCCGGGCGGGTCATCAAAAACGAAGTTGCGGTGGAATAGTTCCTGGATGGGCTGGTTGATGCCCCAGATCGGAGCTATTTCACCGCAAGTTATTGAAGGGCTGGGATGCCCGTCCTCTTACAGATGGCGCTCCAGGAAGCGGAAGGCTAGGCGGATCCAGGGACGGACTGCCACCTGCTTGTCCTCGTTGTCGACCGCGGTGTTGGCGTTGCCGAGCGAAAGGCCGTGACCACCCTGGTCGAAGACGTGCATCTCGCATGCAACGCCCTCCTCGGCCATGCGCTGCGCAAACGGGTATACCTGCGCGATCGGCGCCGTCTTGTCGTCGGACACGCCCCACACAAAGGTCGGTGGCATCTGACGCGAAACATGCGTGGTGGGGCAGATGTCGGCCAGATGCTCGTCAGTTGCCTCGCCGCCCGTCACCATCGACAGGTAGTCGTCGAGCAAATCGCGTCCCGTCTTGCCGCCCGTCTTGGGCACGCGCAAGTCAATGCGCGGATCGCGCGTCTGCATGTCGCGCACATAGGCAAAGTCGAGCAATGGATAGCCCAGCACCACGGCATCGGGACGAATGTCGTCCGCGCGCGCCCCTGCCAGGCCCGCGAAGGGACCAGTCTTCCATTGCGTTGCCAACGAAGCGCAGATCATGCCGCCCGCCGAGAATCCCACGACGCACACGCGCTTAGGATCGACATGCCACTCGTCGGCGTTGGCGCGCACCGTGGCGACCATCTTGGCAAGATCTGCCTGGGGGTGCGGAAAGCTCACGTCACCCGTAGAACTCGTCACATAGTTGAGCACAAAGGCCTGGTAGCCGCGGTCCAAAAACGCAAACGCCACCGGGTCCTGCTCGTGCGGAGCGATATGCGTAAACCCGCCTCCGCCGCAGATGATCACCGCGGGGCGGCGGCCATTCGGTTTATCGGGCAGCGGCTCGGCACCCAAATACGTAAAGGTCGCCGGATATTCCTCGGTCGGCTCCTCGCCCCACAGCGCATGGTTCTCGACAATCATATGTGCTCCCTTCGCGCAAATTAAGCGCCCTTGTTTTTTGCCTTCAAGCGTACCCCACTTGAACCCGTGGCGCAGAAACACTCCGGCAATAAGTTTCCCTTCAACTGATATATCACATAATCCCAGTTCAGAGGTATCTTTGAGCAGCGTAGAATAGGGGCGTTGACCAAGCCGCGAAACACATATGAAACGTTTCCGGCAAACCAAACGCGCGATATGCGCCTATTTAAGTTGGAGGCAACTATGGGTCTGCTCGATTCGCTTAAGTCCACCTTCACCTCGACCGGCGAGGCGTCCGTTCCGCCCGCAGCAAGCTTCGCCACCCGCGAAGGCGTCATCTATGCCCCCGTTAACGGCGTGCTCGTCAACCTGGACGAGGTTCCCGACGAGACGATCGCCTCGGGCATGCTTGGCCAGGGCTATGGCATCGAGCCCATTACCGGCACCATCTATGCGCCCGCCAACGGCCGCATCGGTGCCACCACTGTCACCAACCACTCCATTGGCATGATCACCGAGGACGGTCTTCGCGTGTTTATCCATGTTGGCCTGGGCACCGTGGAAATGAACGGCAAGGGTTTTGCCCGCTTTGTCGAGATGGGCGATGTGGTCAAGGCAGGCCAGCCG